>JAOPWF010000115.1 GCA_025965815.1 Mycobacterium sp. | reverse complement strand
GTTCATCACCGACGCCAGCCATGAGTTGCGCACCCCGTTGACCACGATCCGCGGGTTCGCCGAACTGTACCGCCAGGGCGCCGCCAGTGACGTCGAGATGCTGATGTCTCGCATCGAAAGCGAGTCGAGCCGGATGGGCCTACTGGTTGAGGATCTCCTGCTGTTGGCGCGGTTGGACGCCCAGCGGCCGCTGGAACGGCACCGGGTCGATCTACTGGCGCTGGCCAGCGACGCCGTCCACGACGCGCGGTCGATCGCGCCGAAGCGTCTGATCACCATGGAGGTGTTCGACGGGCCAGGGACCCCGGAGGTGCTCGGCGACGAGGCGCGCCTGCGCCAGGTGCTCGGAAATCTCGTCGCGAATGCCCTGCAGCACACACCCGAAACCGCCGGCATCACCGTGCGAGTCGGGACGGACGGCGACAACGCGGTCCTCGAGGTCGCCGACGAGGGACCGGGCATGAGCAAGGAGGACGCGCACCGGGTGTTCGAACGGTTCTACCGTACGGACTCGTCGCGGGCGCGCACCAGCGGTGGCACCGGTCTCGGACTGTCGATCGTCGATTCGTTGGTCTATGCCCACGGTGGCACGGTCACCGTTACCACTGCACCGGGCATGGGCTGCCGATTCCAGGTGAACCTGCCACGGATCGCCGACGTCGTGGCTCAGATCAGCTGAGGCTCAATCCAGCTCGGCAAGTGCGGCCTTGATCCGCGCCTGTGCCTCATCCAGCGACTCCGGCGACGGGTTCGGATCGGCGCCACCGATGTTGAAGTCTTCCAGTGAGTACGCCGGGAACACGTGCAGGTGCAGGTGCGGCACCTCCAGCCCGGCGATCAGCAGTCCGGCCCGACGTGCGTCGAAGGCCCGCACGACAGCCTTGCCGATCCGTTGCGATACGCCGACGATCCGGTTGAACACGGCCGGGTCCAGGTCTTGCCACTGGTCGATCTCGGCGCGCGGCACCACCAACGTGTGGCCCTGTGTCACCGGCGCGATCGTCAGGAAGGCGACCATCTCGTCGTCTTCGTAGACGAACCGGCCCGGCAGCTCCCCATTGATGATCCTGCTGAAGACTGAGGTCATGGGCACGAGCATGGTGGCTTTCGTCGTCCAACGTCAAGCGACCGCCGATACGCAGGTCAGCGCTCCCAGGAACCTCCCAGTCCGGCTGCAGTGCGGTGGCAGCAAAACCCGCGACGGTGGACGCCATGACCGACCTGGCAGTGCCGCCGCAGTCGCGCGACAGCGCCGAGGAGTACGCGGCAGGACGCGGCGACGATGGCGGCTACATCCTTGACATCGTGATCCCGGTCTACAACGAGGAATACGACCTGCCGGGTTGCGTGCGGCGGTTGCACAAGTACCTGCTGGCCGCGGTGCCGTACCGGTCGCGAATCACCATCGCCGACAACGCAAGTACGGACGACACGCTCGCCGTGGCAAAGCGGCTGGCGGCGGAGTTGCCGGATGTTGACGTCCTGCACCTGGACGCCAAGGGCCGCGGCGGCGCTCTGTATGCGGCCTGGATGGCGTCGCCCGCCGAGGTCGTCGCCTACATGGATGTGGATCTGTCCACCGGCCTTTCCGCGCTGATGCCCCTTGTGGCGCCGCTCATTTCGGGTCATTCCGATGTTGCGATCGGCTCGCGGCTCGCGGCGTCGGCCAGGGTGGTGCGTGGCCCGAAGCGCGAATTCGTCTCCCGCAGTTACAACCTGATCCTGCGGGGCGTGCTGGGCGCCCGGTTCTCCGACGCCCAGTGCGGATTCAAGGCGCTGCGCGCGGACGTCGCACGCCGGCTGCTGCCGCTGGTGGCGGACACCGGCTGGTTCTTCGACACCGAATTGCTGGTGATCGCCGAACGTGCGGGCCTGCGCATCCATGAGGTGCCGGTCGACTGGATCGATGATCCGGATTCACATGTGGACATCGTCGGCACCGCGATCGGCGACCTGAAGGGATGCTGGCGGGTGGGCCGGGCGTTGGCCACCGGAGCGCTGCCGTTGCGTGAACTGCAGGCCAGCCTCGGCCGCGAGCCGCTGGTTCCCGGCGTCCCGCACGGGATGGTGGGCCAACTGGTGCGGTTCGGCATCGTCGGCATCGCCAGCACGCTGGCGTACGCGCTGCTGTACCTGGCGCTGCATCCCAGTATGGGTGCGCAGGCCGCCAACCTCGCCGCGCTGCTGATCACCGCGATCGGCAACACGGCCGCGAACCGGGCCTTCACCTTCGGCATCCGCGGACGCTCGGGCGCGGCCCGTCATCAGCTGCACGGACTGCTGGTCTTCGCGTTCGGCCTCGCGATCACCAGCGGATCGCTGTTCGTGCTGCATCGATTTGACCCGGGGGTGGGCAAAGCAGTGGAGCTCCCGGTCCTGGTGGTGGCCAACCTCGTTGCGACGCTGGCCCGCTTCGTGGCCCTGCGGTGGGTGTTCGGCGTCCATCTTCGATCCGGCTGACAGCCATCAGTTCCGCCGTAGTCACCCAGGAATGCGAACGACCCGGTGTTGACGATGCGCCGCCGTGGTGCGCAACCATCCTGGGTGCCGCGGCGCGGCACGTCTGGAAGACGGTGCCGAGGTGCGCGTCGAGGAGTTGGTGGAAGTCCGCGGTCGTGATGTCGAGGATGGCAAGGAGGCGCCCCGGTGCTATTGGTCTTCCTTGCCGAAGGTCATCACCTCGAGATTCCAGTACCCGCGCATATTGGCGATCAGGCCGGCGTCGTCAACGCGGTAGGTGAACACGCCGCGCACCCTGCTGGTGAAGCCGCCCTCGAACTTGCTGTGCAGCACCAGGATGTGGGCGATCTCGTTGGGCGAACTCGACGGGAACGTCTCCTCGCAGGTGATCGTCAGTTGGTTGGCGGCGATGGTGGTGTCGTAGAAAGCCCGGACCGCCTCCTTGCCGCGTACCCCGTTGCCGTCGGGATTGGTGACCGACTTGCCGATGGGATCTTCGATGACGACATCGTCGGACATCAGTGCCAGCCAGCCGTCCCGGTCGTGGGATTGCGCCCAGGGTCTCCACCACCACGCGGATGCGGCCGCGTACGGAATCGCCTCGGTAAACGTCGGTGCGGCGATTGCGTTGCGCGGCAAGGAAGGAACCCAGGAACATGTAGCCGTGTGCGGCGTGCAACTCAATACCGTCATACCCGGCCTCGGCGGCGCGGGCACGGCGGCCTTGAACAGGTCCAGTATCTCGTTGAGTTGCTCCTCGGTGACCTCGGCGGACGGCCGCCCGGTCAGATAGGACGGGATCACCGACGGACCCAGCGACGTGACACCGTGCATCTCGGGTCCAAGGCCGTCCGGCCCGGCGTGGACGAGCTGCGGTTGGATCATGGCGCCGTGCTCGTGGACCGCCTCCACCAGTGCGCGATGGGCGTCGACCGCGGCATCGGTGCCCAGGTGCAGGCCGCCGGGAGTCTCGGGGTGCCGATGGTCGATTCCGGTGGCGCCGACGGTGATCAGGCCCACCCCGCCTTTCGCACGGGCAGCGAAGTAGTCACGGGTCCGCTCGGATGGCAGGCCGTCGGGCGTGCCGTACATCGTCTCCATCGGAGACATCACCAGCCGGTTGCGTACAGACATCGAGCAGATCTGTCCGGGCGCCAGCAGATGCCGAAACGCGCTCACCGGGCGAAGTGGCCGGCGAACGCGCGTAGCGGGAGGTCGGCACTGTTGGCGAGACCCGGTGCCGCATCAACCACAGCGCAGATCCCATTGAGCGCCGGCATCCCGGTTACGGTCATGCCGATCGCCGCGAACGCCTGCGCGCTCGATACCCGCGAGCTCTTCGACGTCACGACCCACCTTGCCCGGTGAATAGCAGTGCAGCCCGACGAGTTCCAGGTCCGGCCGGTTGGCGAGCCGCTTGATCATCTCGACGCCGACGTTCCCGGACGCCACCTGGAAGAAGCGCAAGGGGCTGGTCACTGTGGTCGTCCTCAGCGGTCGTCGTCAGTGTATCGGATGATGCCGCGGATGTTCCTGCCCTCCAGCATGTCCCGGTAGCCGTCGTTGATCTGCTCCAGCTTGTACTGGCGGGTGACCATATCGTCGAGGTTCAGCTTGCGCGCCTTGTACATCGACAGCAGCTGCGGGATGTCGTAGTGCGGGTTGCCACCGCCGAAGATGGTGCCCTGCAGGTTCTTCTGCATCAGCGTCAGCATCGCCAGGTTCAGCGTGACCTGGGTGTCCATCAGGCTCCCGATGGCGGTCAGCACGCAGGTGCCGCCCTTGGAGGTGAGGTTGAGGTAGTTGTCGACGTCCTCGCCCTTGAGCTCGCCGACCGTGACGATCACCTTCTTGGCCATCAGGCCGAAGGTGGCCTCGGCGACGCCCATCATCGCGGCATTGATGTCCTGGTAGACATGGGTGGCGCCGAACTTCAGCGCCTGGTCACGCTTCCACTCGACCGGGTCGACCGCGAACACGTGGCGGGCGCCGGCGTTGACCGCACCCTGCAGCGCCGCCATGCCGACGCCGCCTACCCCGATGATGGCGACGTCATCGCCCGGCCGGATGTCCGCGGTGCGGATCGCCGAGCCGTACCCGGTGGTCACGCCGCAGCCGACGAGGCACGCCACCTCGAACGGGATGTCCTTGTCGATCTTCACCACCGACGATTCGTGCACCACCATGTACGGCGAGAAGGTGCCGAGCAGTGTCATCGGGAAGACGTCCTGGCCGTTGGCCTTGACCCGGAACGTGCCGTCGGAGACCGCCGCGCCGCCGAGCAGTCCGGCGCCCAGATCGCACAGGTTGCGCAGCCCGGCCTGACACGACGGGCACTTGCCGCAGGACGGGATGAACGACAGCACGACGTGGTCGCCGACTTCGAGGTCTTCCACGCCCTCGCCCAGTTCGGTGATGATTCCGGCACCCTCGTGCCCGCCGAGCACCGGAAAGCCCGCCATCGGGATGCCGCCGGTCACCAGGTGGTGATCCGAGTGGCACATGCCCGCGGCCTCCAGCTGGATCTTCACCTCGTGGCGGTGCGGGTCGCCGATCTCGATCTCCTCGACCGACCAGGGTTGGTTGAACTCCCAGATCAGCGCGCCTTTTGTCTTCATCTCGAACCTCCACTGACGAACTGGCCCCGCGACTGGGTTGGGGCGATGGTCTGGGTCACTCTGCGTGCCCACGGATAGTCCGGCTTGCCGGCGGGTGAGCGACGGATCTCGTCGACAATCCAAACGCTGCGCGGAAGCTTGTACCGCGCCAACGATTCTCGAGCGGCATCGGCGAGCCCGTCCAGCGTGACCGTGGCATCGCCGCGGGTCTGGATGAGCGCACCGACGTGTTGGCCGAGCCGGTCGTCGTCAACGCCGACCACCAGGACGTCGAAGACGTCGTCCTGCGCCTTGAGCGCCCCCTCAACCTCCTCGGGGAAGACCTTCTCCCCGCCGCTGTTGATGCAGTTGGAGCCGCGGCCCAGCAGGGTCACCGAGCCGTCGCTTTCGATCCGGGCCTCATCACCCGGTAGCGAGTACCGCACACCGTCGTAGGTTACGAAGGTGGCGGCCGACTTCGTGGGGTCTTTGTAATACTCCAGCGGGAGGTGGCCCGAACTGGCGATCCGGCCGACCGAACCCGGAGCCGTCAAGCGCCGGCCGTCCTCGTCGAGGACCACGTTCGACTTCACGATGTTCACCGTCGGCCCGCCACACTGATGCTGTTCCTTGGTCACCATCGTCATGCCGCCGAACCCGGTCTCCGACGAACCGATGGAGTCGATGAGCAGGGTGTTGGGGAAGGCGTCCAGGATCTTGTGCTTGACGCTCTCGGAGAACAGCGCCGCGGTGCTGACGAGCACCGCGAGGCTGGAGGCGTCGTGCTCGCCCTCCCGGTAGTTCTCGATCAGCGGACGGGCGATGGCGTCGCCGGCGATCAGCACGATCGCCACCCGGTGGCGTTCGATCAGCTGCCACACGCGGGCCGGGTCGAAGGCGGGTTCGAGGACGACCGTGCCGCCGGCGAACAGGTTCTGGAACGCCCCCCACTGGGAGGCGGCGTGGATCATCGGCGGGATGGGTAGCCGCGTCGGGGCGGGCTGTTCTGCTCCGCGCCGCGCGATCTCCCACTCGTCGGTGACGTATTCGCCGCTGTAGAAGTCGATTCCGCCGCCGAGCACCCGGAAGACATCCTCCTGTCGCCACACCACACCCTTGGGCATCCCGGTGGTGCCGCCGGTGTACAACAGGTAGTGGTCGTCGCCGCTGCGGGTGGTGTCGAGCCGATCCGGGGTGCCGGCGGCGAGCGCGTCGGCGTAGCTGACCGCGTCCAGGCCGGAACCATCGTGACCGGCTAATCCCCTGGTCGCTTCGCTCTCCCCCGCAAGCGGGAGGTGCCCCCAGCCCGCCGATCCCTCATCGGGAACCACCACCACGGTGTGCACCGCGGCCGACGACTTCAGCGCGGCACTCAGGGTGGGCAGATAACGCTGTTCGCACACCACCGCAACGGAATCCGAGTTCTCCAGGATGTAACGCAGTTCCTCGGCGACGTACCGGTAGTTCACGTTCACCACGACGGCGCGCAGCTTGTAGATCGCCATCATCGCCTCGACACATTCGATCGAGTTGCGGCAGTAGACCGCGACCTTGTCAGCGGCTCCAATACCGCGGGAGGCGAAGAACGACGCCAGGCGGTTGGACCTCGCGTCCAGCCCGCTGTAAGTCAGCGACTGGTCACCGCAGACCAGGGCGGTGTGCGCACCGCAGGTATCGGCGGCGTGTTCGAACAGGTCTGCGATGGTGAGCGCCATGAATTGAGGTAGCCCCTTTGGTTCAGTGTGTGACCGGACAGCCCGTCGGACCGCCGTAGCTGGTGTCCAGTCTCTTGACGCCGTTGATCCAGCCGGAGCGGAAGCGCGGTGCATCTCCGGTTCGGGTGATATCGGGCATCTGATCGGCGATCTTGTTGAAGATGATCTCCAGCTCGGCCTTCGCGAGGTTGGCGCCCAGGCAGTAGTGGGCACCGGTGCCGCCGAAGCCCAGGTGCGGGTTCGGATCGCGGGTGATATCAAAAATCTCAGGACCGATAAAAACCTCCTCGTCGAAGTTGGCCGACGGGTACAGCATGACCACGCGTTGGCCTGCTCGAACTTCCACCTCATTGATCGTGGTGTCCTGCAGCGCCGTTCGTTGCTGCGAGATCAGTGGAGTGGTGTAGCGGACGATCTCGTCAACGGTGGTTGCCGGCCGCTCGGCCTTGAACAGCTCCCACTGGTCGGGGTGCTCCAGAAACGCCATCATGCCCATCGTCGTGGCGTTGCGGGTGGTTTCGTTCCCAGCGACGGCGAGCATCACGACGAAGAAGCCGAACTGCCCGGGCGTCAGTTGCTCACCGTCGATGGTGCCGGACAGCAGCCGGGATACCACGTCACTGCCGGGGCAGTCACGGCGTTGTTCGGCGAGTTCGTAGGAATAGCTGAGGATCTGGGCGGCACCGATACGCGAGTCGACATCGACATCGTCGTCGTCGTAGCCGGTCATCTGGTTGCTCCACTCGAAGAGCTTGACCCGGTCCTCCTCGGGCACACCAATGAGTTCGGCAATGGCTTGCATCGGTAGCTCACTGGCGACCTCGCGGACGAACTCGCCCTGGCCGCCGTCGATCGCGGCCCGCACGATGCGCTCGGCGCGTTGCTCAAGGGTATCCCGCAGCACGGCGATGGCCCGTGGGGTGAACAGCCGCGAAACCAGGCCGCGCAGCTTGGTGTGCTCGGGTGCGTCCTTGTTGATCAGCACCGACAGGGTGGCCTCGAACTCCTCCGGCGTGATGTCGTCCTCCAGTCGGGGGATCGCCCCCCGACGAGCCGACGAGAACACGTCGGTGCGCAGCGACACGTCGCGCACATCGCAGTGCCGGGAGATCACCCAGAAGCCGTCGTCGTCGAATCCTCCGACGCCGGGTGGCTGGGGATTCCACCAGACCGGCGCGGTGCGGCGCAGACGCGCGAACTCCTCGAACGGCATCCGCTCGCCGTAGAGGTTGGGGTCGGTGAAGTCGAAGCCGGGCGAAAGCCCGAGGTCTGGCATGAGGTTCTCGCTGTATGCCACCGGGCCTACCAGATGGGTACGGGCGACTTGCCGAGTGGGTAGTAGCCGGGCACCTGCTCACCGGACATCCCGCGCTCGATGCGCTTCTGCATGCCCTTGGAAAGCTTGCCGGCCTTGATCAGGTCCATGTAGAGCGCCGACACGTGACCGAAGTCGAAGAAATCGCGCTGCCAGTTGAACTTCCCGTTTCCGGCGTACCGGAACCAGCTGCCGCCGATGCCGTAGATCTCCGATTCGGTACCGTCACCGTCGGTTGCCACCTGTTTCCAGAAGCCGACGATCTCGCCCTGCTTGTCGTCGATGATCACTTTCTGATACGGGTACTTCCAGCCTTCGAGGCCTTCCATCTCCTGACCCAGTGCGATATCCCGGATCTCGTCGATGCCGACGCACATCACGTCTTCCTTGGGCCCGATGTTCCAGCCGTAGGTGGCGTCGTCGGTGTAGAAGTCCGCCAGCCGCCGCCAGTCGCCAGTCCGTTCGGATTCCCGATTGGCCCCCAGCCACCTCTCGACGACGTCTTCGAGTTCTTCGCGCGGGAATGACGGCATGTCAGTGTTCCTTCTCTCGGATGAAAAGCGCTTGGGTAGGGCACATTTCGACCGCACGTTCGATCTCGGGCCGGGCCCTGTCGGGGGGCTCGGGGTCGGTGATGTCCACCGTGCCGCGCTTGGGCGCGGTGAAGTAGTCCGGTGCCTCCAGCTCGCACATCGCGTGGCCCTGGCACAGGTCACGGTCGACCTCGACGACATACCCCATCAGTCTGCCGTCCTGCGGCGGTAGCGAACCTTGGCCGGCTGGGCCAGCTGAACGACCATCTTGCTGTGGTCGTTGCGGTACGAATCACCGGGTTGGGCCATCTCAAACTCATACTCCCGCAACAACACCGAGAAGATGGCCTTGATCTGCATGGTGGCGAATGCCGCCCCGACACACCGGTGCCTGCCCGCTCCGAACGGTATCCACGTCCAGCGATTGATGAGATCTTCCTGGCGCGGTTTGTCGTAGCGGTCCGGCACGAAGCTGTCGGGATCGGGGAAGTCTTCGGTGATCCGGTTGGAGATCGCGGGCGACGCCGCCACCATCTGCCCCTCGTGGATCGGATATCCGGCGACCTCGAACTCGTCCTTGGCGACTCGCATCAGGATGATCAGCGGCGGGTGCAGCCGCAGCGTCTCCTTCAGGACGTTCTCCAGGCGCGGAATCTGGCGCAGCGCATGGAAACTGACCGACTGTCCGTCGGAGTACAGCTCATCGAGCTCCTTGATCACCTCGCTGTAGATGTCGGGGTGCCGTAACAGCTCGATCAGCGTCCAGGATGCGGTGCCGGAGCTGGTGTGATGCCCGGCGAACATCATCGAGATGAACATGCCGGTGATCTCGTCCGCGGAGAACCGAGGGTTGCCCGACTCGTCCTTGATCGTGATCAGCACATCGAGCATGTCGCGCTCGCTCTTGTCGGGCCGGGGACCGGCGATCCGGTGGTTCATGATGTCCTGGACCAGCGCTACCAGGCCGACGCGGGCTTCATCCCGGCGGCGGAAACTGTCGATCGGCAGGTAAGGGTCGACATAGGCGAGCGGGTCCGTGCCGCTCTCCAGTTCGTGGTAGAGGTGGGCGAATCGGGCGTCGAGTTCTTCTCGGAACTTTGGGCCGATCAGGCACGCCGAGGAGGTGTAGATGGTCAGCTCGGCGAAGAAGTCCAACAGGTCTACCTCACCGGAATCACCCCATTCAGCGATCATCCGGCGCACCTCGTTCTCGATAGTGGTGGCGTGACCCTTCATCTGCTCACCGCGTAGGGCGGCGTTGTGCAGCATTTCCTTGCGACGCTCCGGATCGGCGTCGAACACCACACCCTTACCGAAGATCGGCGTCATGAACGGATACGCCTCGGCCTGATCGAGATCCTCGTCGCTGGAACGGAAGAAGAACTCGTTGGCCTCTGCGCCGGACAGCAGCACCACCTGTTTCCCGGCGAGCTGGAAGGTCCCCACGTCGCCGCACTCATCGCGGACCCGCTTCATCAGCGCGATCGGGTCGGTGCGGAACTCCTCGAGGTGTCCGTGTTCGGCCTCCCCTCCCGAGACCCGCGGTACGGCAACAACACTCATGTCGGCATTCCCTCTTCCCCCAGCTTGAGTTGCTGACGCTCGGCGGGCGCGTCCTTCAGCGGCGCCTCCGGCTGCAATTCCATGGTCACGACGTTCGAGCCACGAGGTGTCTCGGCGACGAATGCCACGGCTCGCGCGAGATCAGAGGCCCGCATGAAATAGCTGTGCCGGGCCTGACCCCACGCGGCCCAGTCCTCGAGCATGGGTCCGACCTCTTCGGCCGAAAGCTTCCAGCCCATCTCAGTTTTCGTGGGCCCCGGGTGAATGATCGAGGCCCGCACGCCGGTGCCCTCCAACTCCATCTGCAGGTTCTTCACCATCGACACCAGGCCGGCCTTGGCCGCGCCGTAGGCACCCATGTGGGGTCGCGGTGCCAGTGCGACGTCGGAGCCGATGAAGATGACATCGCCGCGCCGACGGCTCACCATGTCCGGCAGGACCGCGGTGGCCAGTCGGTTGGCGCCGATGAGGTGGATCTGGATCTGCTGGAGGAAGGCGTCGATGCTGATCTCGTGGATCCTGCCCGGGCTCATATCACCGGCCCCGGACACCAACAACTCGATCTCGCCGAGTGCCTCAATGGTCTGGGTGACAAAGCTTTTCACCGAGTCCGCGTCGGTGATGTCCAGCGGGAAGGCTACCGCCTCGCCGCCGTCCGCCCGGATCTGCCCGACGAGTTCGGTCAGCCTGTCGACACGTCGGGCGCCGAGCGCCACCGGGAACCCACGTCCCGCCAGTTCGGCGGCGGTGGCCGCACCGATGCCCGACGACGCGCCCGCGACGATCGCGGGCCGGCGCGCCGGATGTGGTTCGAAACGGGGCATTTACGCGGCCTCCACGGTGATGGGCAGGGAGGCGAACCCGCGGACGTTGCTGGAGTGCACCCGCACCGCGGCCGCCCCGTCCACCTCGAAGCCGCGGATCCGTTTGAAGAGTTCGGTGAGCGCCACCCGGGCCTCCATCCGGGCCAGGTGTGCGCCCAGGCAGAAGTGCGCGCCGCTGCCGAAGCTGACCAGCTTGGAGCCGATGTCGCGGCTGATGCGGTATTCGTCCGGGTCTTCGAACACCCTGTCGTCGCGGTTGGCCGACCCCGGCAGCAACAGCAGCACATCACCTTTGGGGATCGTGGTGTCGTACATCGTGATGTCCTGGGCCACGGTGCGGGCGAGGATCTGGCTGGACGTGTCGTAGCGCAGCGTCTCCTCCACCCAGAGTGGAATCCTGGCCGGGTCGGCGAAGACGGATGCGAGCTGATCCGGGTTGCGGGCACCCCAGAAGGCGGCGTTGGCCAGCAGCTTGGTGGTGGTCTCGTTGCCCGCGATCACCATCAGGAACAGGAACGCCATGATCTCGTCGTCGGTGAGCCGGTCGCCGTCGATCTCGGCCTCCAGCAGCGCCGTTGCCAG
>JAOPWF010000426.1 GCA_025965815.1 Mycobacterium sp. | reverse complement strand
ACGATCTTGACCTCGGCCGGTGCGCGGTGGATCGCGGAGTCGCCGTCGCGATAGAGCGGATGGGAGTGACCCGCACCCACTGTCAACTCCCCGCGGGCGGTTTTGTCCTGCGACTGCGGGCGATCATCCAGAATGCTCCACCCGCGAACGTCAGGGTAACCACGACGCCGATGACTCCGGCCAGGCCCCCGAGCGCTCCATCGCCGAACAGCGTGTATCCCGCGAGCGGGGTCGTCGACATCGCGTGGTCGGTGGCGTGCTGCGCGATGCAACGGCCTGTCAGTTGCTCGCCGCCGCCGGTATGCACAACGTCGCACCCCTGCAGCGTCGCCGAGTCCAGGCCGTCAGGGCTGGAACTGGCGAAGTACGACAGCACTCCGGCGATCACCAGGGTGGCCGCGGCGAAGCCGATCCAGAACCGCCACCGGTGACGGAGCGGGTTGGTCATGCCGGCACCTCCGCCCGGGCGCGGGCTCTGCGCAGCAGATACACCAGGTCCGGGCGAGACCGCGCGACGGCCATCACCGTCAGCGCGGTGATTACGCCCTCACCGATCCCGATCAGCACGTGCGTCCCGACCAGGTAGCCGGCGACCGTGGCCAGCGACGACGAGGCCGCACCGCCGATCGCGTACTCGATGACAAAACCTGTTGCGGCACAAACGGTTCCGATCAGAGCCGATAGGAATGCCACAACACCCAGTGCTGGCACGGAAACGTCATCGCGGCGCCACCGGCGCGCAATGGCATACAGCAGCACGGCCGCCGCGTAGCCGGCGGCGACCCCGATAAGCGCCATATTCGTGATGTTCGTGCCCAGCGCGGTCACCCCACCGTCGGCGAACAACAGTGACTGCACCACCAGCACGATCGCGATACACAACACCCCGGTGAAGGGTCCGACCAGGATTGCCGCCAGCGCCCCACCCAGCAAATGGCCGCTCACACCGGGCAGGATCGGGAAGTTCACCATCTGCACCGCGAAGATGAAGGCCGCCACCAGCCCGGCCAACGGCACGGCCCGTTCGTCGAGCTCATCGCGCGCCCGCGTCGCGCAGAAGCCCACCGCCAGGATCGCGATTGCGCCGAAGATCATCGAGGTCGACGCGTTGACGATGCCGTCGCTCATGTGCATGGCCACCGACGAAACGACCATTCGACCTCCACGGCTAGGCGATCCCCCGAGCCTAGGCACCATCTGCTCATCTGTCTAGATGTTCAGATGTTCAGCCGTGGCGGGCACCGATCCAGTGCAGCAGGTCGTGAACGGTGTGGTCTTCGAGCCGATAGCTGACCGCCCGCCCGATCCGGGTGGAGGTCACCCAACCCTGCTGACGAAGCACCCGAAGCGCCTGCGAGACGGCGTTTTCCGAACGGCCGAGCGCAGCGGCGAGGTCACTCACGCAGATGCCCGGCGCGCGGTGCAGCCCGAGCAGAATCTCCAACCGGTTCGGATCGGACAGCAGATCGAACCGTTGCGTCCACCCCGAGATGTCCACGTCTTTGCGTGCCGACGAGGCCCGCTCGACCTGGATCTGATCGCCTGGCTTGTCCACCTGTCCGTTCCGCTCGTTGTCGCTGCGGTTCGAATCTAGTCCAGAAAGCCGTGCAGAAGTGCGGCCGAACCATCCGTGTGTGCACGCATCGCCGCAGCGGCCCGGTCGCCGTCACCGGCCAGGATCGCGATCACGATGGATTCGTGTTGCTCGTCGGAATGGGCGATGTTGCGCGACAGCAGCGGTATCTGATCGAGCAGAAGGTTGAGCCGCATCCGGTTCTCGGCGACCAGCGGTACCAGCGACGGCGACCCGGCGGCCTCGGCGATGGCCAGGTGCAGCCGCGAGTCCAGTCGCCGGTAGTCGTCGCGGTGCGCGCCGCAAACGTCGGTCAGCCGGGACCACAACACCTCCCGATCAACGGCGGTCAGAGTGCGGGTCGCGGCCATCCGGGCACCGCCTACCTCGAGAATCTCCCGCAACCGCAGCGCGTCGTCGATCTCGGCGCGCGACACCCGTGGGTCACCCTCGGTGGCCGTCGGCGGGGCCTCGGCGAGGAAGGTCCCGCCGTACCGGCCACGCCGCGACACCAGGTATCCGGCGTCGGCGAGCGACTTGATCGCTTCCCGGACGGTGTCCCGGCTGACGCCGAGCCGGCCAGCGAGTTCGCGTTCCGGCGGCAGCGACTCGCCGGGTTCGAGCACCCCGAGCCGGATGGTCTGCAACAGCCGGCCGACAGTGTCCTCGAAGGCGTTCCCCGGCCGCACTGGGCGCAGCAACGCGTCACTGGCCAGTGGGGGTTCCGGGTCCACTCCCCGAGTCGCTCCGCTCCTGCCCTTCGGATCTGCCGCCATGATGGCCTACAGCGGTGTCACATAGGCCGAGCTGATGCCGCCGTCGACGAGGAACGTCGAACTGGTGATAAAGGACGAGTCGTCGCTGGCCAGGAACGCGACCGCGGCGGCGAGTTCCTCCGGTTCGGCGAACCGGCCCAGCGGAATGTGCACCAGTCGGCGGGCGGCCCGCTCGGGATCCTTGGCGAACAGCTCCTGCAGCAGCGGCGTGTTCACCGGTCCCGGGCACAGCGCATTGACCCGGATCCCCTGGCGCGCGAACTGCACACCCAGCTCCCGCGACATGGCCAGCACGCCGCCCTTGGACGCGGTGTAGGAGATCTGCGAGGTCGCCGACCCCATCACGGCCACGAACGACGCGGTGTTGATGATCGACCCCTTCTGCGCGGGCACCATGTGCCGCAGCGCGGCGCGGCAGGACAGGTAAACCGACTTGAGGTTGATGTCCTGCACCCGTTGCCACGCGGGCAGTTCGGTGTTCTCGATCAGATCGTCCTCGGGCGGCGAGATGCCGGCGTTGTTGAAGGCGATGTCGACCGACCCGTAGGTCTTGGCGGCGGTGTCGAACAGGGTGTCGACGGCGATCTCGTCCGAAACATCAACGGGCACAAACAATCCGCCGAGCTCGTCGGCGGCTTCCTTGCCGGAGGTGGGATCGATGTCGCCGACGACGATCGTCGCGCCCTCGGCGGCCATCCGCCGGCCCGCGGCCAGGCCGATGCCGCTGGCACCGCCGGTGATCACGGCGACCTTGCCCGCGAGTCGTTGGGTCAGGTCTACTCGCGGGCCGGTCATTCAGCGTCTCCTATCGCTATGAATACGTTCTTCGTCTCGGTGAAATGCATGGGTGCGTCGGGGCCGAGCTCGCGGCCGAGCCCGGACTGTTTGAAGCCGCCGAACGGGGTGTTGTAACGCACCGACGAGTGCGAGTTCACCGACAGGTTGCCCGATTCCACCGCCCGCGACATCCGAAGCGCCCGCGACAGGTTGTCGGTCCAGATCGAGCCGGACAGGCCGTACGGGGTGTCGTTGGCCAGCGCGATGGCATCGGCTTCGTCGTCGAACGGCAGCACCGTGACGACCGGGCCGAAGATCTCCTCGGTGACGGCGCGGTCGGTCCGTTGCGGCGTCAGCACCGTCGGCGGGAACCAGTAACCCGGACCCGTCGGTGCGCTGCCCCGGAACGCGACGGGCGCGTCGTCGGGCACATAGGATGCCACGGTGTCCCACTGCGAGCGCGACACCAGCGGACCCATCTCGGTCTCCCGCGCGGCCGGATCGCCCACGACGACGCCCTTGACCGCGGGCTCCAGCATCTCCATGAACCGGTCGTAGACGCTGCGCTGCACCAGGATCCGGCTGCGCGCGAAGCAGTCCTGGCCGGCGTTGTCGAAGACGCCGTACGGTGCGGTCGCCGCCGCGCGCTCGAGGTCGCAGTCGTCGAAGACGATGTTCGCGCTCTTGCCGCCGAGTTCCAGCGTCACCCGCTTGACCTGCTTCGCCGCACCCGCCATCACCCGGGTGCCAACCTCGGTGGAGCCGGTGAATACTATCTTGCCGACGCCGGGATGGGTGACGAAGCGCTCCCCCACCACCGATCCCTTGCCGGGCAGCACCTGGAACAGCCCGTCCGGCAGCCCGGCGCCGAGCGCGAGTTCGGCCAGCCGCATGGTGGTCAGCGGCGTGATCTCGGCCGGCTTCACCAGCACCGCGTTTCCGGCCGCCAGCGCCGGCGCGAAACCCCAGGACGCGATCGTCATCGGAAAGTTCCACGGCGCGATGACGCCGACCACGCCGATCGGCTCATTGAACGTGACGTCGAGCCCGCCCGCGACCGGAATCTGCTTGCCGGACAGCCGTTCCGGACTGGCCGAATAGTAGAGCAGCACGTCCCGGACGTGCCCGGCCTCCCATTCCGCGTTACCGATCACGTGCCCGGAGTTGGCCACCTCCAGCACCGCGAGCTCGTCGACATGAGCGTCGACGGCGGCGGCGAAGGAGCGCAACCCGGCCGCCCGCTCGGCGGGCGCCATGCCCGCCCACACCCGCTGCGCGACTCGGGCGCGCTCGACGGCATCGTCGACGGCCTCCACGTCGTACAACTCGACGCTGCGCAGCACGTCTTCGGTGGCTGGATTGATCAATTCCACAGCAGAATTGATTTCCCGGGTCGCTCCGCTCCTGCCCTCGGTACTCACGCGGTTACCTTTCCGGTTGCATAGGCCGCCGCGGCCTGCACCACGGCGGCGAAGAGTCGCAGATCGTCCAGGCGTTCTTCGGGATGCCACTGCACCGCCAGCACGAAGTTCTCCCCGGGCACCTCCACCGCCTCGACGACACCGTCGGTGTCCTGGGCGCTGATGACCAGGCCGCGCCCGAGTTGAGCGATGGCCTGGTGGTGGTAGCACTGCGCACCGGAGGACTCGCCGATCACCGAAGCCAGCCGGGTGCCGGGAACGGTGCGGATCGACGAAGTATTGAACACCGCGTTGCCGGCCTGGTGCCTGGGATGCCCGATGACGTCGGGCAGGTGCTGATGCAGCGTCCCGCCCAGGGCGACGTTGAGGACCTGGGCGCCGCGGCAGATGCCCAACACCGGCTGCCCCCGTCGCAGCGCACCCTTGAGCAGCGCGAACTCCCAGGCGTCGCGCTCGCGGGCCGGTTCGTCGGTGGCGGGGTGCGGCTGCTGGCCGTACGCGGCGGGATCGACGTCCCTGCCGCCGGTGATCACCAGCCCGTCCAGACCGTCGAGCACCCGCTCGGCGACGTCGTTGTTGACCGGCTGCGGCGGCAGCAGCACCGCGATGCCGCCGGCCTGTGTCACCCCCTCGACGTAGATCGCCGGCAGGAAACTGGCACGGACGTCCCAGACTCCGGTCTGGGCCTGCTGTAGGTAGGTGGTCATGCCCAGCACGGGCCGGATCGGATCACGGTCAGAGGCGTTCAAATCCCCGCACCCTTTCCCAGTCGGTGACCGCGGAGTTGAACGCCGTCAACTCGACGCGGGCGTTGTTGAGGTAGTGCTCGACGACCTCTTCGCCGAACGCCTCCCGCGCGATGGTAGAGCCCTCGAAGAGCGCGGCGGCCTCGGCCAACGTGTTCGGCAGCCGTTCCGCGCCACTGGTGTACGCGTTACCCGTACACGGCTTGGGTAACTCGAGTCCGTGATCGATGCCGTGCAGGCCGCCGGCGATCAGGGCCGCGACCGCTAGGTACTGGTTGACGTCGCCGCCCGGTGCGCGGCACTCCATCCGCATTCCGAGGCCGTGGCCGACGACGCGCAGCGCACAGGTCCGGTTGTCCATCCCCCACGCCACCGCCGTCGGCGCGAAACTGCCTTCCACGAAGCGCTTGTAGGAGTTGATGTTCGGTGCGTAGAACAGCGTCAGCTCGCGCAGGGTCGCCAGTTGCCCGGCGATGAAACTGCGGAACATCGGCGACATGCCGTTCGGATCGTCGGAATCGGCGAACACCGCGCTGCCATCCTCGCCCCGCAACGATATGTGGATGTGGCAGCTGTTGCCTTCGCGCTCATCGTATTTCGCCATGAACGTCAAGCTCTTGCCGTGCTGGTCGGCGATCTCCTTGGCACCGTTCTTGTAGATCGAGTGGTTGTCGCAGGTGACAAGCGCGTCGTCGTAACGGAACCCGATCTCCTGCTGGCCGAGATTGCACTCGCCCTTGACGCCCTCGCAGTACAGGCCCGCGCCTTCCATGCCGAGGCGGATATCGCGCAGCAGCGGCTCCATCCGGGTCGACGCGAGCATCGCGTAGTCGACGTTGTAGTCGGTGGCCGGCGTGAGCCCGCGGTAGCCGGCCGCCCATGCCTCCCGATAGCTGTTGTCGAAGACCATGAACTCCAACTCAGTGGCGCTGTACGCGGTCAGACCGCGCCCGGCGAGCCGGTCAAGTTGCTTGCGGAGAATGCCGCGTGGGGCGGGAACGACGGGGCTGCCGTCATCCCAACCCAGGTCGGCCATCACCAGCGCGGTCCCCGGCAGCCACGGGATGAGTCTCAGGGTGTCGAAGTCGGGCGTCATCACCATGTCGCCGTAGCCGGCTTCCCAGCTCGACATGGCGTAGCCGTTGACGGTGTTCATGTCGACGTCCACGGCGAGCAGGTAGTTGCAACACTCGGCGCCGTGAGCGGCCACATCGTCGACGAACAGCCGGGCGGAGATGCGCTTGCCGGTGAGCCGGCCCTGCATGTCGGTGAACGCGACGATCACGGTGTCGATCTCGCCGACGCCGACCAGCCGCTCGAGTTCGGCCTGGGTGAGCAGGCCGGACTTGGAACCTCGATGCGTCACATGTCCTCCCAGAACCAAATGGCTCGCGAACTTGACGGAGAGTCAACCATTGGATGTGGACCTTGCGGGCGATCCTTCGATCGCTTAACCAAACTGTCACCGCCAAAGGTAGGACTACAGACCTTTGGCATTCTATTGTGCCTATGGAGTGAGCGCTGAGTCCCACCTCCAGAAGGAGAATTCCCGTGCCTGAGGGTCACGACATCCCCGAATTGACTGCCGACGAAAAACTACTCGCGGAACTCGGCTACACCCAGGAACTGCACCGCTCCTGGTCCGGGTTCAGCAACTTCGCCATCTCGTTCTCCATCATCTCGATCCTGGCCGGCTGCTTCACCTCGTTCGGCCTTGGCTGGAACAACGGCGGCCCCGCTGCCATCGCGTGGGGCTGGCCGGTCATCTCGGTCTTCATCCTGATCATCGGGCTTTGTATGTCCGAGCTGGTGTCCGCCATGCCGACGTCGGGCGGGATCTATTGGTGGGCAGCCAAACTCGGCGGCCCCAAGGCGGGCTACTACACCGGCTGGCTCAACCTGATCGGTCTGATCGCCATCCTGGCGTCGGTGGCATACGGCTGCGCGACGTTCCTTGACCTGACGCTCGGCACATACAGCGAAACCTGGCTCAACGGCTACAGCCTGACCAGGACGTTCATTCTGTTCGTTATCATTCTGGCAGTCTCGGCGACCGTCAACATCTTCTCCAGCCACCTACTGGCCGTCATCAACAACGTCTCGGTGTGGTGGCACGTATTCGGCGCCGCCGCGGTGATCCTGATCCTGTTCCTCATCCCCGAGCAGCACGCCAGCTTCTCCGACGTGTTCGCTAAGACCATCAACAACACCGGCATGTTCGGCGGCGCCACGTCCGGGTGGGGCTTCCTGCTGTTCGTGCTGCCCATTTCGGCGATCCTCACGCAGTACACGATCACCGGCTATGACGCTTCGGCGCACCTGTCGGAGGAGACCAAGAGCGCCGCCGACGGGGCGGCCAAGGGCATCTGGCGGTCGATCTTCTACTCCGCCATCGGCGGCTGGATCCTGCTGCTGTCCTTCCTGTTCGCCGTGCAGGACGCCGACGGGGTGTCCAAGGCGGGCGGCGCCGTCGTCGCCATCTTCAACCAGGCGATGGACGCCAAGTGGGTGGCGATCGTGCTGCTGATCTCGACCGCCGGGCAGTTCTTCTGCACAACGGCCTGCCAGACGAGCTCCTCGCGCATGCTGTTCGCGTTCAGCCGCGACCGTGCGGTGCCCGGCCACCAGCTGTGGTCCGCGCTGAGCGCCAAGAGGGTGCCTGCCAACGGCGTCATCGTCACCGCCGTGCTCGCCGCGATCATCACGCTGCCGGCCCTGGTCGTCGTCAAGGTTCCGGTCAACGGCGTAGATGTGCCCAGTCCCGTGGCCTTCTCCGCGGTGGTTTCCATTGGAGTGGTCGGGCTGTATCTGTGCTTCGCCGTGCCGATCTACTACCGCTGGAAGGCGGGCGACGACTTCGCCGTTGGCAAGTGGAATCTGCGTGGGCACCACAAGTGGATGGCGCCAGTGGCGCTGATCGAGATCCTGATCACCTCCATCATCGCGCTGTTCCCGACGTCGCTGGGCGGAATGCCGTGGGACCCGAGCTTCGAGTGGAAGTTCGTGAACTACACCCCGCTGCTCGTCGGCGGCGTGTTGATCCTGCTGTTCATCTACTGGC
>JAOPWF010000425.1 GCA_025965815.1 Mycobacterium sp. | reverse complement strand
CATCACTCCGCTGATCGGGATATTCGATATGTATTCCGCCTCCTTGGCGGCGCAAAACTACGGCGGGATGTTCGTGTCGGGCTTCGGCTTCGCAGCTTCGTACTACGGGCTGCCGGACATCGGGTTCATCGCTTGGCCGGACATGGTCGGCTTCGTGCAGCGGTTGCGCCTGGCGTTCCCGCAACAGCACCTACTGGTCGATATCGACGACGGCTATGTCGACCCGGAGGTGGCCTGCCATGTGGTGGAGCATCTTGAGCGCATCGGCGCCTCGGGTGTGATCCTCGAGGACCAGAAGCGGCCACGCCGCTGCGGCCACGTCAGCGGCAAGGAGATCCTGCCCATCGAGGAGTACTTGGAGAAGCTGAACCTGGTACTGGAGACCAGATCTGAACTGGTTGTGGTGGCCCGCACCGACGCAACCGACGAGTCCGAGATTCTGCGCCGGGCAGAAATGCTGGCAGCCACCGATGCCGACGTTCTGCTGGTGGACGGCGTACGTAGCGTCGAATGGATACGCAAGGTGCGCCGCGTGGTCGGCAACAAACCACTGTTGTTCAACCAGATCGCGGGCGGCCTGTCGCCGCGACTGTCACTGACCGAGCTCGAAGAGCTTGGCGTCAACGTGGCGATCTACTCGACGCCATGCTTGTTCGCCGCGCACACCGCGATGGCCAACGCCCTGACCGAGCTGCGTGCGAACGATGGTCGTCTTGCCGAGGTCAAGACCGACGACGTTGGCGTTGCGGCCTCGATCGCATTGTTGGAACGCAACATTTCCCGACACCATCCACGCCGCCGGCTCGACTGGCGCCTGCGCGCTGCCGGCTGATGTCTCGACTTCGGGTCGATCCCTACATCCTGCTGCTGCTCACCACCGTCGCGCTGGCGTCGGTGCTGCCCGCACGCGGGATCGCTGCCGTTGAATGCAGGCACGCCACCACCATCGCGATCGGATTGTTGTTCTTCTTGTACGGTGCCCGGCTGTCGACCCGCGCAGCGTTGGCCGGATTGCGGCACTGGCGGCTGCATGCCCTGGTGTTGACGTTCACCTTCCTGGTGTTCCCGGTACTGGGGCTGCTCTGTCGTTTTTTGCTGCCGGACCTGTTGACCCCGGAGTTGTGGGCGGGCGTGCTGTTTTTAAGCTGCCTGCCGTCGACGGTGCAGTCTTCGATCGCCTTCACTTCCATCGCCAAAGGCAATGTGGCGGCTGCGATTTGCAGCGCTTCGTTCTCTAACCTTATCGGGATCGTGCTGACGCCCGCGCTGGTCACGGTCTTCCTCGTCACCCAGACCGGCGGCGGGGTCTCGCTCGCGGTGGTCCGCGACATACTGCTGCAGTTGTTGATGCCCTTTGTCGCGGGACAGCTGCTACAGAAACGGATCGGCGGATTCGTGGCCCGGCACAAGCAAGTGCTCGGCTATGTGGACCGCGGATCGATTCTGCTGGTGGTGTACGCGGCATTCAGCGAGGGTGTGGTGGCGGGGATCTGGGGCCGACTCAGCCTCACCTCGCTCGTGTCTCTGCTGATCGTCAACGCCGCGCTCCTGGGAACTGTGATCGTGTCGACCATGACGGTCGCCCGCCGACTGCGATTCAGCACTGAGGACCAGATCGCGATCGTCTTCTGCGGCTCGAAGAAATCGCTGGCCAGCGGATTGCCATTGGCTAGCGTGTTGTTGCCGGTGGCGTCTGTCGGGCTGATGATCGTGCCGTTGATGATGTTCCACCAAATGCAGTTGATGGTGTGCGCCTGGCTCGCCCGACGGTACGGCGCGCGCCCCGACGCGGCCACGGCCGAACAGATTTCGCCGACGGACGACCCGGCGCGAACCCCTCTTCCAATCGGAGCCGCCGGTCCGGCTGCCGACACTGGTCCTTAGCTTGTGCCCGCCTCCGAAAGTCGTGCCACGAGGTTTCGGCGGATCCCACCGCTTAGCGCCCGCTCGAACATCATCAATGTGACTACGTCGTGACAGCCGGGATCCTCGCCTACCTGACTCGCCTCGTGCAAGTCAGGATCGACACACCACGGAGGAGACCTACATGACCATCAACATCGAAGGCGCTGTACTTCTGGTGACCTGCGTCAACGGAGGCCTTTGACGTGAGTGGGTCGGGCAGGCGTTCGATCGAGGAGCCGCAAAGGTTTACGCCTCAGCTCGGACGCCGCGTGATTGGGACGAACGGGGGTAGTGGCCGTGCCCCTCGATGTGACGAGCGACGCCTCGATCCAGGCCGCGGCCCACGAGGCCAGTGACACCACCATCGTGATCAACAACGCGGGCGTCCTCACGCACGAATTGCTCAGCACCAACACGTTCCGCCTGGAACTCGCTCCCCAGGGAATCCATATGCTGGGCCTGCACCTCGCTCACACCGACACCCCGATGGCCACGGACGTGCACGAGCCGAAGAACGACCCGGCTGTCGTTGTCCGGCTGGCGTACGAAGGCCTGTTGGCGGCGGAGTACGAGGTGCTGGCCGACGAGTTCACCGTCGTCGTCAAGGCTGGGCTGGCGGCCAACATCGAAGATCTTTATCCCGAACTCGAACGGGTCTGACTCGCCGCCAAGCGGGACGGCGGCATCGCCGCTTGCCGACATCGATGGGCTGGGATTGGCGGTCGCGGGTGGGGGCGAGGCCCCGATCTGCTCTGCCTGAAAGTTTCGTTTGCCCTGTCAGGGTATGCAATGTGAAGCGTTGGGACTGGGACGGGGTTGCGTTTGCGCCCGGCGTTAGGCGATTAGTGGGGGGACAACAACCCGGCGTGAATGGCTAGATTTGATGGCTAGCGCTGCTCTGGTGATCGCCGCCTACTCCCTTGGGTTACGCGTTTCGGCGCCTCCGGTCAACCACGGCCTTCGGCCATCTGCGTTATGCCACCCGCCCCGTAGTCATCAGCCACCCGCGGCCAGTGAGAACTCCGCTGCCTATCGCACCAGCGGCAACCGCCTCAGGGGCGCATCTCGTAGGCGCCGTCGTAGGCCTTGACGCGCTCCCATACCCTGCGAAAGCGCTCGGCGTCGGGCACTGGCTTGCGGATCGCGCCGACCGCCCAGTCCTGCTGAGCTTCCGTCGAGGTCGGCTTGCCATGCAGCGCTACGGCATAGGTGCTGAAGTCGCGGATCTGGAAGTCGAATATCTGGTCGACGATGTCGTCATCGACGCCCATCAACGTGACCTGCTCGAGGATCAGCTGTCCATAAACGATCAGCGAGAACAGGTGCCCGACATTCAGTAGGAAATCCAGGTCCTTCTGCTGCTCAGCGTCGGGAGCCGCGGACGTGAGGAGCGTCTTGAACGCCTGCGCCTGCTCGTAGAACATCGCGACGTTCGGAATGCTCATGTGCTTCTCGTACACCGGCGTCCAGTCGGCGAACTGAACCTTACCGGCGCCGCGTGTCGGTCCCTGGTTCCAGAAGAAGACGTCATCCGCGGGGTCATTGCGGGTCGGGATCTCCGGATAGTCCTTCGTGCTGAACATGTAGTT
>JAOPWF010000031.1 GCA_025965815.1 Mycobacterium sp. | reverse complement strand
ATGGCAATTCCTGCCGCCCGTGATCCAGGGCCCTTGGTGACCTTGGTCCGCAAACGCACGGTCGCGAAAGTCGATTCAATGGGGTTGGTCGTTCTGAGGTGGACCCAGTGCTCGGCGGGGTACTTGTAGAACTCCAGGAGCACGTCGGCGTTGTCGACGATCTTGGCGACGGCTTTGGGGTACTTGGCGCCGTAGTCGATCTCGAAGGCTTTGATCGCGACCTGCGCCTTGTCAATATCTTCGGCGTTGTAGATCTCCTTGAGCGCCGCCAACGCGCCCGGATGCGCCGATTTCGGCAGAGCAGCAAGGACATTGGCCTGCACATGGAACCAGCAGCGCCGCTCCCGGGTGTTCGGGAATACCTCGCGTAGTGCTTTCCAGAAGCCCAGCGCCCCGTCGCCGACCGCCAGCACCGGCGCGGTCATCCCGCGGCGTCGGCAGGACCGCAGCAGGTCCGCCCATGACTCGGTCGACTCGCGGTACCCGTCGGCCAGGGCGACGAGTTCCTTGCGGCCATCAGCGCGGACGCCGATCATCACCAGCAGGCACAGCTTTTCCTGGTCGAGGCGAACCTTGAGGTGGATGCCGTCGACCCACAAGTAGACGAAGTCGGTGCCCGAGAGATCCCGCTCCCCGAAGCCCTTCGCTTCGTCTTGCCACTGGGCGGTCAGCCGGGTGATCGAGGCCGCCGACAGCCCCGCCCCCGAACCCAGGAACTGCTCCAGCGCGGCACCGAAGTCGCCGGTCGAGAGCCCGTGCAGGTACAGCAGCGGCAGCACCTCGGTCATCTGCGGCGATTTACGCGCCCACGCGGGCAGGATCGCCGAGGAGAACCGTTGGCGCTCCCCGGTATCGGGGTCGACACGGCGGTCGTTGACCCGCGGCGCCCGAACGCTGACCGCCCCCGCGGCGGTCAGCACGTCGCGCTGGTGGTGATGGCCGTTGCGCACCACCAGACGCCGGCCGTCCTCGTCGACCTGATCACTGAACTGGTCGACATAGGCAGCGACCTCGGCGGCCAACGCCGCCGCGAGCATCTGCCGGGCGCCGTCGCGGACGATCTCATCGAGCAACGACCGTGACGCACCCGCGTCCTCGTTGGACGATCCGGAATCGTGAACTACCGTGAGCATGGGCGTACCTTCCCAACCAGCGCGCCAACGCCGGTCCTGATCAGAGCTGATGGAATTTCAGATCATCCTCGGGAAGGTGCGCCCATTTCACGCCGCCTCGCCGAGAACCGTCCACAGGTTCTGATCATTGCTCCGGCGTGGGAGTGCAGCCGCGTCAAGTGTTCACCGTCGTGGAGATGGATGAGGACTACTTCGAGTAGTGATGACGACCGCCGCCGATCTTTGATTTTGCACTGCTGAGGCCGGCTGCCGAGTTCGTGGCCGGGTTCACCCCTCGATGCAAGACGACCTAGCTGGGCTATGGCTGGCCACTGCTTAGCCGACGTTCCTAGTTGGTGGCCGACTTGACGGAGGGGTCAGTTACGATCACGCGGTTGTCTTCGGGTCTAGAGAGAATTGATGGGACGAACATGGTTGCAGTCGACCTGGATTCTGAGCATGCCGGCTTGGTACGCAAGGCCGTCAACCTCTTTACCTTTCTAGGGCGCGCCCAGCAGTTGCTCGTCAAGCCGATCAGGACGATCGACAAGTTCGAGAAGGTCATGTGGTTCGGCGATCTCCCCGACCATCCCAGTGTGCATTCCGCGCACCGCGTCGCCGAACTCGAACTAGATGCGCCGCTCCTCGCCGTTGACAGGGTGTCCAAACTCGACCCGCCTCCGTTGCCGGAGCAATTGGTGCCCTGGGTGGACGGGCCGATCGGGGACTTCGATCACGAGCCCTCGCTGCGCGATGCGATCTACGTCAGTGGCCCTGCCCTAACTGCCGATGGCGAGATTGGTACCTTTGGTGATGAGCCGGCGGACGCTCGGCGGCAAGAGGCCACCGACGTCCCAGGGCTAGCACCTGCGTTCGAGCTATGGATGGCCGACTGGCGGGCGTGGGCAGAAGCGAGCGTCGAGATGCCGCAGTGCGGGACATCTACAAGGAACTGTTTGAGATACACCTCAATTCAACAGACCACAGCGAGGAATTCGAGCTCGTTGTAGGCGTTGGCTGCCTGTCCTGGCGACCTGACGAACATGATCAGGTCTTGCGGCACGTCGCGACGTCACCCATCTCGATCGAATTCGACGAGAGTTCCGGAACCTTGACCGTCGCGCGGGGATCCTCGCCCGAGGCGGTCTCAATCGAGCTCGACATGCTCGACCCGGCCCTCATCTCCAGCCCAGCCAAGGTCGATGAGATCAGGCAGATGGCTGGTGAGTACGACGGGCACCTTCTCGACGAGTCGGCGATCGGCGACATCTGCCGACGTCTGATCCATCGCCTTGATCCCGACGCGGAGTATGACGACGAGGTTGCACCCCCGACTGGCACTAGCCCCAAGGGCTCGTTCGCCCCGGCGATCATCTTGCGGCGTCGCACCAACCGCGGTCTGGTGCAGATCTATCAAGACATCGTGACGCAGATCCAGCTCTCGGGCGAGATCCCTAGCGGCGTAATGCCGTTGATCGATCCGGACCGTCAGCCAGAATCGGAACCGAGCACTACGCCTGGGGCGGTCGTCAGGATCGATGACGAAGACTTTCTGCCACTCCCCGTAAATGATGCACAGCGCCGAATCATCGAGCGGGCCGACAGCACTGCCCAAACTGTTGTCCAAGGTCCACCTGGCACGGGAAAGACGCACACGGCCGCCGCATTAGTGTCACACCTGCTAGCGCAGGGAAAACGCGTCCTGATTACGGCACACACTGACCGAGCGCTGCGCGAGGTTCGAGGCAAGCTTCCTCGTGAGATTCAGTCGCTCGCGGTCTCAGTGATTGGCCAATCTCGTTCGGACATGGCCGAACTCCGCACGGCCGTTGAGAATATCTCCAGGCGTGCGGACGAGTTCGAGCCTTCCGAATCCCAAGCGTCCATCGATCAGCATCTGACCAAGCTGGAACAACTGCGTCGACAACGGGCCGAGGCCCAGGGCCGGTTGCTCGCGATCCGTCAGCAAGAAGTAGAACCCAGGGACGACGGGCCTGCGCAAGGCACCCTGGCCGCGATCGCATATCGCCACCTGCAGGACGAGCCGAAGTTCGAATGGATCCGTGATTTCGGTATCAAGTCCGCTCCAACGGAGCACATGATCTCAGCCGACGAAATCGTCGCGTGGCGCAACGCGCTCTTGAGCCACGACTTGATCACCCATGAGGCTGAGGCAACCGGACGACTGGCTGACTTGGCTACTCTGCCGTCACCCGCCGACTTGGCGAACCTCGCGACCGCCGAGAAGACTGCTCTCGCAAACAAACACAAATACGAAAGTCTCCTGACGCACGACTCCTTCGGGTTCGTTCGCTCATTACCCACCGAGGTTCGCGACGAACTTCGATCAAGAGTTTCCGACCTCGCGGAACGCGCTGTAGCTCTGGAGCGGCGCGAGGAAACGTGGATGAACGAGGCCCTGCGCGACGTTCGCAGCGGTCGACACCAAACCTGGTTGGCACGGTCCGCACAAGTCAAGAATCTCGCCGACACAGTTGACGCGCTCGTCGAGCGATTGGGGCACGCGACAAGAGTCGTCGTCGCTGAGGGCGACCTCGGCGTTCACCAACAAGTGGCGAAGTCATTGATCACGCATGTCCAGTCGGGCGACAAGATCAAGACGCTTCCCGACGGCACGCCGAAGGTCGGTGCGTTCACCTCCAAAACGGTGAAGCTCGCTGCGCCCTTCTTCGCCAACGTGAAGGTGAACGGTGTCCCAGCCGTCACAACAGAGCAGCTAGCGGCCTTCATCGACTGGGCCGACGCGACGCGCACGATCTCATCGCTGGATCAGGCCTGGCCCATCTCCGTTCAGATTCCGGACGAGGACACCATCGCCGAGAAACTTCAGTGGCACCGCACTGAAGTTGCACAGCTGGACAAGGTCCTGGAACTGGGCGATCAGCTCGAACGTGAGCGCGCCTGGTTCCACGCGAACAAGCTCCCGATACCCGACTGGAACAATCTCGACGACATTCGCCGCTATGCAACTCTGGTCGAAGCTGCTGGGGCCGCCGACAACGCGGCAACGGCCTCGTCCCCTTTGGACTCACTGACCAGCTACCTGCGTGCGGAGGTCCAGTGGGCTGACGCACCAGCTGCCACCCGCATGCTTTTGGCTGCCGTCGAGGATCGCGATCTCGACGCTTACGTGTCCGCGCACAACCGCCTCGTCCACCTCCATCAGGTGGCCCGAGCGGTATCGGATCGCAACCGGGTGCGCACCGAGCTCGACCGGATTGCCCCCCGCCTCGCCGAAGCGATCGCCGCAGATCCTGCCGCCCCCAACTGGGATCACCGTCTCCCGTCCTTCGACGACGCTTGGCGCTGGCAGGAAACAGGCAGTTGGATCCTTGAGCAGGACTCCGAAGATTCGAACGTACTCAAGACTCAACTCAACGCCATCGAGCGGCAGATCAGGAGCGAAGTCGAGCATCTCGCTGCGGAACGTTCGTGGGGACATGCGGTCGCGCCGGGCCGACTCACCGGCAGCGCGCGTGCGAACCTCACTCAATACGCTCAGTTGGTCGCATCACTCGGCAAGGGCACCGGAAAGTACGCGGCAAGGCAGCGGGTCGAAATCGCGGAAGCGATGGATCGATGCCGCCCGTCTGTGCCGGTGTGGATTATGCCGATCTACCGGATCGCCGAGCAGGTTCGAGTTCACCCGAATCTGTACGACGTGGTCATCGTCGACGAAGCCTCGCAGGCCGGCCTCGAGGCAGCCTTTCTGCAATATCTCGCGCCGAAGATCGTGGTGATCGGCGACGACAAACAAGTGTCACCGTCAGCTGTCGGCGTCGACCAGCAACAACTTCATGACCTGGCTAACCAGTATCTCGCAACTGATACCTACAAAGCTTCATGGCAAAACCCGAAGCGCAGCTACTTCGACGAAGCCGCGATGCGCTTCGGTGGGCGTATCACTCTGACCGAACACCGCCGCTGCGTCCCAGAGATCATCGGCTTCTCGAACCGAATTGCATACGAGCCGGAAGGTATTCGTCTCATCCCTGTACGCCAGTTCGGGGCGGAACGGCTGGAGCCGATCAAAGTCGTGCACCTCGCCGACGGCTACGAGGGAACAAACCGGACTAACCCGGTTGAGGCAGACGCCATAGTGGACCAGATTCGAAAGTGTATGGCGGAACCGCAGTACGACGGTGCGACCTTCGGTGTCATTTCGCTGCTCGGCAAGGAACAGGCAAAGCTCATCGAGCACAAGTTGCTTGACGCAGTCGCCCCGGAAGAGTGGTCAGCGCGTGAGCTCCGTTGTGGCGACGCGTCCGACTTCCAAGGCTCTGAACGCGATGTGATGTTTCTGTCGATGGTCAAGGCGCAGGACCCTAGCCGAAGGATCAGCGCGCTCACCGCGACCCAGTACGTCCAGCGCTTCAACGTCGCCGCGTCCCGTGCGAAAGACCAAATGTGGGTCTACCACTCGGTATCCAAGGCCGACCTGACAAACGCAGAAGACATGCGGTTCCAGCTTCTCGACTATTGCTATGGCGTTGCCAACAGAACGCACGGCGACGTCGAGGGCTCGGTTGGCGGAGTCGTTCCCGAAGACCTACGCGTGCCGCCGTTTGACTCGCTGTTCGAGCAACGGATGTTCAACCGAATTCTCGATCGGGGTTACACGGTTGTTCCGCAATACCCAGCCATCGGCTACAACATCGACCTAGTCATCATCGGCGCCAAGGGCAGGCTGGCCGTCGAGTGCGATGGTGACTTTTGGCATGGTCCAGCCGAATTCGAAGCGGACCTCGCCCGGCAACGCGAGCTCGAACGATGCGGTTGGGAGTTCTTTCGAGTCCGCGAGTCAGTCTTTTACGCGGATATGCCGGGGACGCTCAGGAAGCTGTGGGAAACGCTGGATGAGCTGGACATCCGGACAGCTGACTGGATCGACCCGAGCTTCATCGACGACGAGACGGCTGACGACGAAGACGACATCGAGGAGTCAGTCGTCGAAGATCTCCTCAGCGAGGTCGATGACACCGAACCCGAGTGGGACCGTCCACCAACCGATCTCGAGCCGCCAGCCGCGCCTGTTTCGCCTGTGGCCGAGCAGGCATCGACCTCCAAAGTTGGTCGGCACCGGGCTGACGAGCCTAATGATGCGGTCAGCGATAAACTGGAGAACGTCGACGCCGCCCGACTGCTCGTAGGCGGCCGCCACGGCGTTGACGTGCAAGACGTCGATGTCGACCAACTGGAACACCTGAACGCCGACGCGCCTGTTCTAGAAAGTGTCTCAACACCTACCGCCGCGGAGCTGCAGCCGTACAGCATGTTTGACGAACCGCTTGCCGCTCTTGGCGACGGCGGGATCGGTGCCGTCACCGCCAACATCGTCCGCATTGTCGCGGCCGAGGGCCCGATACTCGGAGATCGTCTGCAGCAGGCCTACGTCAAGGCATCTGGCGGCCAGAAAGTCGGCAAGGGAATCGCGCGTGTGTTGAATCAAGCCATCACAAGCGCCGAGCGGCGAGGACAGATCGTGTCGGACAACCCACTCAACGAATCCGGCGTGAAGCCAAAGACATTTCGGCTGCCATCTCAACCGCAGGTGATTCCTCGGGAGTTGGGACCACGCTCGCTCAATTTGGTACCACCGGCAGAGCTGGCGCACCACCTAGCCGACTTGGCCGCGGGCCAAGGCGTTCGGACTCGAGAGGAACTCTTCCGCGCGGTTCTCGACCGGCTCGGGCTTCAAAGGCTCACCGAGAACGCGAACGCGGTCCTGACTCGGGCATCGGAACTCGTCCCTGCGGAGGAAAGCGGACCGACCAGCTAGAGACATCGTCGCGAAGGCCCGCGAAGTAAGACCGAGGCTCCGCCGCACCTTGGTCTGCACTCACGGTCGACCCTCCTCCCCAGTTGGACTCCACCATAAGCAGTGCAACCGACATGTTGGCAACCGCAGTCGGCGTCCTCAAGGACATTGCTCCGCGTTGTCCCCGCAATCCGCTAACGTCACGCTTCGTGGACATGGGGGTGTACGAGTCGCTGCTGACCGCGAGGCTCAATCAGCAGCTCAAGCAACGCGACGATCTGCGCGCAGAGTACGGCGCGGTCGACGAGGCCGAGCAGTCGCTGACGATCGCGCGCCACCTCGCTCCAATCATCGAACGGTCGTTGCGGGCGGCGGGCACCGCCGAGGAAAGAGCGGAGCTGACTCGACGGATACTCGCGGTGCTGCCGGACGTCTACGCGGATGGGGAGACGCTGCACCCGTTCGAGCCGGGCAAGATCACCCGCCTCGACGAGGTGGCGGGTGGGACGGTGCTTGGCGGTGCCCGTCTGCCTCGACCGGCGACCCCGTTCTCCGACGCCGCGCTTATGACGAACGCACGTAACGAGCCGACGCTGGCCGCCGAGCTGCGCACCGAACTCGCCAGCGCAGACCACGTCGATCTGCTCTGCGCGTTCGTTAAGTGGCAGGGACTCCGGCTACTCGAGGACCAGCTCAACGAGCTGTGTCAACGCGGCACCCCGCTTCGCGTCATCACCACGACCTACCTCGGAGCCACCGACGCCCGCGCGCTCGATGCCTTGGTCAACGAGTTCGGCGCCGAGGTTCGCGTCAACTACGAAACCGACCGCACCCGCCTGCACGCCAAGGCCTGGCTGCTGCGGCGCAACACCGGATTTCACACCGCCTACGTCGGCTCCAGCAACCTGTCGCACGCCGCGTTGGTGGACGGCCTGGAATGGAACGTGCGGCTGTCGGCGATGTCCACACCACATCTGCTGGAGAAGTTCCGAGCCACCTTCGACTCCTATTGGGAGAACAGGGAATTCGAGCCCTATCTGCCAGCTGAAGATGGCGACCGCTTGCGTGCCGCGCTTGAGACCGCGTCGGGAACACGCTCGAGTGACCGCCTCATCGTCGCGCTGTCAGGCCTGGAGGTACACCCCAAGCCGTATCAGGCCGAGATGCTCGAACAACTCGACGCCGAGCGCACCATTCACGACCGGCACCGCAATCTGATCGTCGCCGCAACAGGGACCGGCAAGACCGTCATCGCCGCCCTGGACTACCGCCGGCTCGCCCGCGACATCCACGGTCGGGATCTCACGCTGTTGTTTGTCGCGCACCGCAAGGAGATCCTGATGCAGTCGCGGCGCATGTATCAGGAGGTTCTCACCGATCCGACATTCGGTGATTTGTTGGTGGACGGGCAAGAACCTTCCAAGTGGCGCCACGTGTTCGCGAGCATCCAATCCCTCACGCAGAGCAGGCTATCCGGCATAAAACCGGATCGCTTCGATCTCGTGGTGGTCGACGAGTTTCATCACGCCGAAGCCGCGTCATATCGGCGGCTCCTCGACCACGTACAGCCGATCGAACTGGTGGGGCTGACCGCCACCCCCGAGCGCGGTGACGGAGTAGACGTCCGCGACTTCTTCGGCGGACGCGTCGCCGCGGAGTTGCGGTTGTGGGAAGCGCTGGAACAAAACCTGCTATGTCCGTTTCACTATTTTGGTATCCACGACGGCACTGACCTTGAAGCTGTGCAGTGGAGGCGAGGCGGCTACGACCTTTTGGCCCTGAGCAACGTCTACACCGGCGACGATGCCCGCACCCGCATCGTGCTGAAGGAGCTCAACGACAAGGTGGCCGATGTCGCGGCTATGCGCGCCTTGGGGTTCTGTGTCAGCGTCGAGCACGCCCACTACATGGCCCAGCATTTCGTCGAGGCTGGGATCCCCGCACTGGCTGTGTCCGCCGAGACCTCGGCGGCGGACCGCCGCGACGCTCTGACCGCGCTGCGCAATCGCGAGATCAACATCCTGTTCGCAGTAGACCTATTTAACGAAGGCCTCGACATCCCTGAGGTCGACACAGTGCTGTTTCTGCGCCCCACTGAGAGCGCGACGGTCTTCCTGCAGCAGCTTGGCCGTGGACTGCGGCTCACTAGGGGCAAGACCGTGCTCACTGCGCTGGACTTCGTTGGACACCAACGCAAAGAGTTCCGATTCGATCAGCGGTTCAGGGCACTCACGGGCGTCGGCGGGAAAGCATTGCAGCGCCAGGTCCAGGAGGGCTTCCCTTTCTTGCCCTCGGGCAGTCAGATCGTGCTCGACTCCGTCGCGCGGGAGCTCGTGCTGGAGAACATCAGACAGCAGGTGGCTCCGAGGTGGGCGGCGCTGGTGTCCGAGGTGCGTGCGCATCCGGACGACAGGCTGGCGTCGTTCCTCGACGCGTCCGGACGCGCGCTGGAGGATGTGCTGAAGAACAACCGCTCGTGGACGACCCTGTGCCGCGACGCCGGCAAGCTAGGTGCGGAAGCCGCCCCATGCGAGGCCGATCTCGTCAAGCGTGTGCGCGCGGTTGCCCACGTCGATGATCGGCGGCGGTGGGCGTCCTATAACGCCATCCTCGATGGCACCGCCGCCACAGACAGCCCCGCCGAGAGGCGCTTGGCCGAGATGCTGTTCTACTCGCTGTTCCCGCACGGCGGTGGATTCGACAGCGCTGCAGCAGGACTCGAGTTGCTCAAGGACGATGCCGTCGCGGATGAGCTGCGGCAGGTCATCGACATTGCATTCGACAGTGCTCGCCGAAGCACCTACGAACTGGGCAGCCTCGCCCCAGCACTCGCCGGCGTGCCGCTCGAGGTTCACGCGAGTTACTCCCGCGAAGAGATCCTCGCCGCACTAGGATTCGCGTCGCAGCGCCGTACCCCCAGCACCATGCGTGAGGGCGTGGCGTGGTGTGAAGGCGTCAACTCCGACGCGTTCCTAATTACCTTGAAGAAGTCTGATCGTGACTACTCGCCAACCACGATGTACCGCGACTTTGCGCTCAGCCCTACGTTGTTCCACTGGGAATCTCAATCAACAACCTCGTCGGCCTCACCTACTGGGCAGCGCTACATCCATCACAGCGAACGCGGCTCGCACATCTTGCTGTTCGTGCGAGGCGCGAAGACCACCGCGCTGGGCACGTCACCTTACGTATTCTTGGGGCCGGCCGACTACGTGTCCCACGAAGGGGACCGGCCCATGGCGATCACGTGGCGGCTGCACCGGCCTATGCCGACGGAGGTCTATCAGGCGTCGACCGTGGCGGTGGCGTAGTCGGGCAATCGAGCGCAAAGCTAGCTCGGCGCCCGGGTGGTCGTGATAGTAAGGCGTCGCTGACGCTTGTTGCTCCCTGCGACCGCGTCCAAGCAGTTGATCCGACGTTGGGAGTGCGAGTGGCCACACGGCTAAGCAAAGAGGACCGGATTCAGCGATTGGTCGACAAGACCAGGAAGCGCGTCCATGACAAACCCGAGGCGAAGCGATCGCTCCAACACTCTCCGGACAGCATGCTGGGCGTGATGGTGCGCGAGGCGGGCTACGAGAGAATCTCAGCCAAGCTGTTGGAAGAGCTTGATGGACGGTTACGGGCCGCAGGGCTCGGAACGTATCCCGAGCTGACAGATCCGAGCAACAGCCGAAAGACGCGCATCCACTTCTTCGACCTCAAGAATCCGGTTCCGGGCTTTCAGCATCCGCGGCAATTGTTCGCGGAGGAGAAGGAGTTGTCGCGATTCTTATGGCTGAACAGGGCTGCGCTGCCGTACGCGAAGAAGACCGGCCTTCGCATCCGCGGGCAACAGGTGCGCATCGCCGACAATTGCATCATCGACCTTCTCGCTGAGGACAAGAAGACTCGGGAGTTAGTCGGGTTTGAACTGAAGGCCACGCAAGGCGACGACCGGTTGGTCGGCCAAGCAGCGAAGTACATGCGTTCGTTGGCAAGGCAAGCGGCACAGGAGGACCGGCCCGGTGCCCGACTGCTGATCGTGACCGGACAACCGGATGAGGACCTCGCCGAACGCGTGCAAACTCATGCCAAGGAGCACGGCGTTGAGACCGAGTGGTTGCTGTACCACGTCTCGATCGACCTGTCCGAAGTGAAATGATTATTGTCGGCAGTGGACGCTGAGAGTTGAGCGATTTTTCGACATCAGCCGAACTCGACGATGAACTCTTTGAGCGTGTGCGCACAGCGGTCGAACCAGGTGATGAGATACCGACCCTCAGCAACAAGCGTCCTAACAGGATCGTCTCAGTCGATCGGACCGGCGTTTCGGTTGAAACTTTGCGATCAGATTCTCGGGGGTCTGGTCCACAAGTTGTTCCCGCGTGGATGATTGTCGCTGCGTGGGAGCATCTCCGCAGACGAGGCGAGCTGAGCCAGAATGAATTGCTCAACGAACGTGAAGCGATCGGCATTTGTGTTTGCCTTGCTTGCGCAGTTCCCTGATGTCGTTGTTCGCTCCACTCGGCCGACCGTCCTGGAGCTTGTTACGTCAACTGATCGCTGAAAGCTGGAACCGAGAATTGGCGGTCGCAGCAACCGCGCTCTGGGCCCATTTCAGGTGTCTAGCGGCAGTGGACACAATAACCTATCTTATTTTGTCGCGTGTCCTAATCACTCCGACCACACGGGCGTTGCATCGGATGAGATCGGCCGGAAGGCCTTCCAGCAGGCGCTCAAGCAGGACTCGACGGGGGACCATCCGAATAGCTCCGCCCAGCCGGTCCACCATCGCGGCCAGGTCGACATTGGCGAGCGGGCGACCCGTGGATGTCACGACCCGCAAGGCGGATAGCAGCTGACCGGCACAGTCCATATCTACGCCCAGCTGCTCCAGGACCGTCGCGCCATTGGACCAGATGGTCACGGCGCCGCCGCCTGCCGTCATATCCGGCCGCTGTTCAAAGATGGTGACGTCATGTCCGTCGCGCAGTAATCCGCGAGCAACGGATTGCCGCCCACTCCGGCGCCGACAATGAGGATCCGAAGCGGCGACGTCGACGACGGGTTCGGTACTGGCATCACGCGGAGCGCCCGTGGAAGCGTGTTCAGAAATCGGCTCGCTTCCGTACTAGTCGCGTCGCTCACTTCGTTCCTGCAGCTGCTGCAGGCCAAGTCCGGCGAACGGCGTGACCGCTGAATGGTGGGCCATCAGCACTGAAGTCATGTCAAACCTCCCATCGCTAACACGCTGGACTTCGACGAGAAGTTCACTGCGGCGGCGCAGCGATGAGCGGACGAACGATGCGCGTCGATCACCTCGGAGCGTCAAACCGGAGGAATGTCGCTTAGAGGTGGGCAATTTCGTTTCCGGTCAGAGCGGCTAGAGGAGCTCCATGTCGGTGATGGACTTGACGATCACCGGAGTGGACATGTGCAGGATGTCCTTGTCCGGCCCTTCTGTCACGGTTCGCCTGCATCCCGGCGGCAGCCGCGCCGAACGCTAGGTGTTAGTGTTCGGCGCCCGGCCCGGCGTCGGCGATCCAGCGGTGCAACAGCAATGCCATTTCCAGGTCGAGTCGGTCGTCGTCCAGTGGCCTACCACGTTCCCGCTCAGCGCTTTTCACCCGGTACTTGACGGTGTTGTAGTGCAGGTGCAGTTGTGCGGCGGTGGCCTTATGGCTGCGGTTGTTGGACAGGTAGGCCCGCAGCGTGTCCCGCAGTTGCGCGGCCTGCGCGGTGGTGTCCGCCAACGGGCCAAGCACCTCGCGCATCCACACCCGCGCCGCGGGCAGGTCGGCCGCCATCAGGCCGACCATGGCCACCCCGGGCCGGCCGTAGGCGGTGAACCGATCGGCAGACCCACGAAGGGTCACGACGCTCCTGGCCTGCTGCGCCTGTAGGTGAGAGCGCCGGAAACCCGGGCCGCCGTAGCCGGGATTGCCGATCGTCATCGACCAGGCACGCTGCTCACTGGCATCGACGTGCCGGCTCACCTCGTCGAGGTCGACGTCTCTGCTGTTGGCTCCCAGGGGAATCCACGCCCACGCGCTGAGCTGGTCGGCGGCCACGAACAGCGGCTCACCATGGCTGCGCATGATCCTGGCGAGCTCCGAGGTGGCGCGGGACAGCTGGCCGAGCCCGTCGGGGTCGGCCCCGGTCTCTGGGTCACGCAACCACAGGATTGCGGCGCAATGGTGTTGTGCTAGTGGGTATCCCAGAGATTCCGAGAATGTCGCCTCGTCCGGCGCCGCATCGGACAGCAGTTCCCTGATGCGGACTGCACGCACATTGCTCCGGTTGGCGAGCCACCGCTCCCGTTCATTCTGGTATTCGGTGACGACCTGCTCGGAGATCCAGTCGATGTAGATCGATGCGACCATGACGATGCGCCGGCAAACCTGCAGGGCCATCGGCGGGTCCATCGGCGAGCGTGAAATGTCGTCGAAGATGCGATCGAGCAGCGTGCTCTGCCCCAACCGGTACGCGCGCACCAGTGCGGTGACCGGCACGCCGCGTTGAGCCAGTCGCCGTGAGTACTCCATCGCCGCCGCGGGAGCTTCCAGGTGGTCGGCAGAGATCCCGTGTTGCAGCACGTGGAAGACGGTGTCGACGTTGCCTTCGATGCTCGCGCCCAGCAGTTGCAGTAGCTGGGGGTCGCCCTCGAGTTCGCTGATCTGATCCTCGAGGACGGTACGGATGTGTTGGCTCTCCTCACCGAGGCGCGTGCTCATCTCGGCGATCACCGTCGCGACCCATCGGTCGAGGTCGTTCACCAGAAGAACAATAGACCGCTGAGGCGTCGCAGGTCACGTGCGTAACTTCCCGATCGGATTGTCCTCATGAGACAAATGCGCCGTCGAGTTTGATTCCCGCAGGATATGGCGTTGCTCACAACCTGCGACCTACGGTGGTGTCAATCTCCCGACCGATGCGAAGGGTCCGACCGCAAATGCACCTGTCCCGACTGCCCGCCGACCGCGCCGCACAGCGACCCGACCACGCGGCCGTCGCCGACGACCGGATCGCCATGTCCAACCGCGAGTTCGCCGACGCGGTGGTCTCGTACGCCGACCGGTTGCGGGAACACGGCGCAGGCCCCGGCGACGTCGTCGCGCTGATCCTGCCCAACACCGTCGAGTTCGTCGTCTGGCTGTTCGCCGGGTGGCAGCTAGGGGCCGTCGTCACCCCGGTCAATCCGTCCCTGACCGCCGGTGAGGCCGATTTTCAGGTCGGCGACTCCGGCGCGAAGGTTGTCGTCACCCCCGACGGCATCAGCACGCCGGACACCGAGCGTCGCGACCTGCCCGCCGACCTCGCGTTGTTGATCTACACCAGCGGCACCACCGGCCGACCCAAGGGTGTGATGCTCGACCACGCCAACCTGATCGCGATGTGCACGATGTCCATCGACGCGTTCTCGCTGGGCCTCGACGCTCATGCACTGCTCATCCTGCCGCTGTTCCATGTGAACGGAATCGTAGTCAGCGTCCTGTCGCCACTGCTGGCCGGCGGTTGCACGACGATCGCGGGGCGCTTCGACCCGAACACGTTCTTCGACCGGATCGAACAAGCCCGACCGACCTACTTCTCCGGCGTGCCGACCATCTTCACCATGCTGTCCGCGCTGCACGATTCGGTGCGGCCCGACACGTCATCGGTGCGCTTCGCGGTGTGCGGGGCGGCACCGGCCAGCCAACAGCTCCTGGAACAATTCGAAGCCCGCTTCGGGATTCCCGTGATCGAGGGGTACGGGTTGTCCGAGGGCACCTGCGCGTCCACCGTGAACCCCCTGGCCGGGCCGCGCAAGCCGGGCACCGTCGGGCTGGCGCTGCCGGGGCAGCAGATCCGCATCGTCGACGCCACCGGCACCCCGGTGACCGACGGCGAGGCCGGGGAGGTACTCATCAAGGGCCCCAACGTGATGCGCGGTTACCTCGGGCGGCCTGAAGAGACCGCGCAGACCCTGGCCGGCGGCTGGCTGCACACCGGGGACATCGGACGGCTCGACGACGACGGCTACCTCACACTCGTCGACCGGGCCAAGGACATGATCATCCGCGGCGGGGAGAACATCTATCCCAAGGAGATCGAGAACGTCGTCTACCAGCTGCCCGGCATCCTCGAGGCCGCGGTGGTCGGCCGGCCGCATCCCGTTCGCGGCGAAGAGCCTGTGCTCTTTGTCTCGCTGCGCGCCGACGCCGATCTCGGTACCGACGGCATCGCTGAGTACCTGGTGGGTCAACTCGCGAAATACAAACAGCCCGTTGACATCATCGTCGTCGACGAGGTCCCGAAGAACCCGGCCGGAAAGATCGACAAACCCACACTGCGCGCCCGGCTCGCCGGCGCTGCACTCCTCACCGCCAACGACAATTAGGACACGACCATGGGACTGCTCTCGCCGACCCTGCCCGACATCGACCTGGCTCAGTGGCGGCGCCTGCCCCGGCTCGAGCGGATCAAGGTCCAGACCCGGCACTGGGCCGAATACGGATTCGGCACACCACCCGCCGCGTTCGTGTTCTACATCCTGAAGATGGTCGCCTATCTGGCGTTGCCCGCCTGGATCATCTCCGCCACTACCCCAGGGATCGGCGCGCTGACCGATATCGGCGCTTGGTGGACGGAGCCGATCGTCATCCAGAAGTTCGTGATCTTCACCGTCCTCTACGAGGTGCTCGGGTTCGGTTGCGGCTCAGGGCCGTTGACGATGCGGTTCTTCCCGCCGATCGGCGGGTTTCTGTACTGGCTGCGGCCAGGCACGCTGCGGCTGCCGCCGTGGCCGGGCAAGGTGCCGCTGACGGGCGGGGACCGGCGCACGGTCGTCGACGTGGCGCTCTATCTCGCGCTGATCGCCAGCCTGGTGTGGGGCCTGGCGTCGCCCGCCGTCCCCGGGGGACCGGGCGCGGCCGGACTGATCGCGCCTGCCGTACCGATCGCGATCATCGTCACGCTGGTCGCAGTCGGGTTGCGGGACAAGACGATCTACCTGGCGGCGCGCTCAGATCAGTACTTCGTCATGATCATCGCGTTCCTGTTGCCGTTCGTGGACATGATCATCGCGCTGAAGCTGGTGATGGTCGCCGTCTGGTGGGGTGCAGCGACCTCAAAGCTCAACCACCACTTCCCCTTCGTGGTGTCGGTGATGATCTCCAACGGTCCCCTGATCCCGGGCACGTGGATCAAGCGCAAGCTCTACCGGAACTTCCCCGACGATATGCGGCCGTCGCTGTTCGCCAAGGTCGCCTCCCATCAGGGCACCGTGATCGAGTACCTGCTGCCGCTGCTGTTGATCCTGTCCACCAATCACACGCTGACCCTGGTCGTGCTGATCGGCATGACCTTGTTCCATCTGTTCATCTTCTCGACGGTGCCCGCCGGCGTGCCGCTGGAATGGAACCTCTTCGTCATCATCTCGGCGTGGTTCCTGTTCGGGCACTACGGTTCCGGCTACTTGCCATGGGAAGCGACCACCCCCTGGCCGTACGTCATCGCCGCCGCCCTGATGGCGGGGATCGTCATCGGCAACACCAAGCCCGAGTGGATCTCGTTCCTGGTGGGTATGCGCTACTACGCCGGCAACTGGGCCACCAACACCTGGATCATGCGGCCCGGGATCGAGGAGATGCTCGACTCCGTGATCACCAAGTCGGCCCCCATGACCAAGACTCAGCTGAAGAAGATCTACGACGACGACACCAGCGAGTGGATGATGCAGAAGTTCAGCGCATGGCGCTCGATGCACAGCCACGGCCGTGCCCACATGGCGCTGATCAACCGGGCCCTCGATGGTGTGGACAATCCCGATGACTACGTCATCCGCGAGGGCGAGTTCCTGGCCGGCGCCCTGCTCGGCTGGAACTTCGGCGAAGGCCACCTGCATAACGAGCAGCTCCTGGCGGCGCTGCATAGTCGGTGCCACTTCGCCCCGGGCGATGTGCGGGTGGTCATGATGGAAGGCCAACCGGTGCACAAAGACTCGCAGGCGTACCGCATCGTCGACGCCGCGACCGGCACCATCGAGTCCGGCACCGTTGCCGTCGCTGACATGATCTCCCGCCAGCCGTGGCTCGATGACACCGGATCGATCCCCGTCACCGTCACGGCGCGGCGGAGCACCGCGGAGTCGCTGTGACCGACGCCCTCGTCGTCGGCCCCGGACCCAATGGGCTCGCGGCCGCGGTGACGCTCGCGCTCGAGGGTGTAGAGGTCACCGTCCTGGAAGCCAACGACCGCATCGGTGGTGGCACCCGGACCTCGGAACTGACCGTGCCGGGCGTGGGGACATCCTCACCGGCTCCAACGACCCCGGCCAGGTGGTGTTGCGACCACGCGTCGCGGTCGACCCGTACCAGACGGGAATGCCCGGAACCTACATCTGCTCGGCCGCCACCCCGCCGGGTACCGGAGTGCACGGCATGTGCGGGCACAACGCGGCGCGCTCGGCCCTGCGCGGCCTGCGTCGGTCGCGCCGCTAATAGGGGTATGGACCACTCGCGCCCACCGGAGGTACCACCCGGGAGGAGATGCATATAACGTGCATCCCACGCTATGTTCGAATGCTCGATATTTCGATCATCCTCGGATTGGCCAGTGATGATCGAGATAATGCGCTTTCTGCGCTCGGCAAGGCTCCTTTGCCGCGCCCATGGCCAGTGCGATCGCGAGGCCGGTGCTGCCGAAATTGCCGGTCGCACCGCTGTGTATTGCCAGAGCATTGCTAGCATCGTGATAGCAATCTGCTAGCATGATGCTATGCGAACGCTCTACCTGCGCAATGTGCCCGACGACGTGGTCGAGCGGCTCGAACGTCTCGCCGCCCTCGACCACACATCGGTCAACGCAGTGGCGGTGCGCGAGCTCGCCGAGGCGTCGCGGCGGATCGATAATCCGGCGTTGTTGGGCGCGCTTCCGGACAGAGGAGTCGAAGCCGGCGACATCGTGGCGGGTCTGGAGCGCGAGCGCGCCGAACGGTGATCGTGCTGGATGCATCAGCCGCGTTGATGGCGCTGCTCAACGATGGACACGCTCGACAGCTCGTCGGCTCCGAAGTTCTCCACGCTCCCCACCTCATTGATTCGGAAGTCGCCAGCGGCCTACGCCGGCAAGTCCTCGCCCGGCACCTCGATGCCGATGAGGGGCGGCGAGTCCTGCAGACCTGGAGCGCGATGGGAGTCAGACGCTTCGCCATCACGGGACTCCTGGACCGCATCTGGGAGCTGCGCGACAACCTCACCGCCTACGACGCCAGCTATGTGGTGCTCGCCGAGGAGCTGAACTGTGCCCTGATCACCGCGGACGCCCGCCTGGCCAACGCACCCGGAATCCGCTGTGCGGTAACCGTTGTGCAGCAATGAGCACGGCCGACGATCACGCTGGTCCCCGCCTGTTGAGCCGTACCTACCTGGTGCATGCGCGGCTGAGCGAGGATATCGATCTGATCGCGCTCGGCAACCGTGGCGAGATCGCCCGACGGCTGGTCAGTTCCATCGACGCGGCACAGCGTCGAACGGCGTTACCGCGATGCTCCCGCCGCGACACTGAGAGTGCCGACTCTTGAGTCGATTGCCGCGTGGAAGACAGCGGTGTGGCACTCTCGCGCTGTGCCACGCGACCTCTACGATTTGTGGGCGCTCGCCGATACGCGCTTACGCCTGCGGCGGCCGAGCTCTTCATCAAGCATGGGCCGACGGGAAGACCACCGTGGGACTTCATGTTCGCCGAGGCGCCGAGTGAGGCTGCATGGCAGGACTCGCCGCGGAGACGCTGGCCATCGTGCGCGATGAGTGGGCCCGCGCGGTCGCACGGCCAATGCCGAACGGCTTGGACACCCGCACACATGTTCTCCTGCGGGGCCATCGATAATCGCCCTCGTGACGGCGAAGCGAATGGACCGCGAGCAGTTCTTCGGGGTGGTGTCCGAACTCGACCAGGACCACTTGCGGAAGGTGCTGTGGAATTTGTACTGGCGCGGCACAGCGAACATGCGGGAGCGCATCGAAGTCGAGCTCGCGAGCGGCGGACACGCACGCCCGCCGCGTCCGGCAAAGGCGCCGGCGGATCCGGAGACGGTAAGGAAGGACGTCGCGGACTTCGTGGCGCTGGCGCGATCGGGCGCGTACTTGGGTGGGGACCGGCGGGTGTCGCCTCGCGAGCGGTCACGGTGGCGTTTCACCCTCAAGCGGCTCGCCGCGGAAGCCCAGGACGCGATGCGAGCCGAAGATGCCGAGCCCGCCGCGTCCGCGCTGGAGCAACTGATCGACCTCGCGTGCGAGGCCCGCGCTTACGACTACTTCCGCTCTGAGGATCCGGTGGCAGCTGCGGGCTTCGTCGTCTCGGATGCGGCGGGGGTGTTGTGGGCATCGGTCTGGGAGCGTCACGGATTCCAGGTGTTCGCCGAAACCGCTGCACCGCAGTTGATTCGGTGGGAGTCCAGGTACGGCTGGACCCGTTACGGCGAGGGCGCGGTCGCGGCGAAGGAAACCTCGCTCGCCGTCGTGCTCGCGCGCATGCTGCGCGTTCCGGACACGTGGGAACGCTTCGCCGAGCAGTATGTGCTGGCGCTGGACGGGCTATGCGAACGCGGCGCGCCAAAGCGTCAAGTAAGCCGTTTCGACGAACGGTCTGAGGCGCTGGCGGAATGGCACAACCTGCTGCTGACGCACCTCGCAGACGCCGAGGGCGGCCTGCTCGACAGCATCGCCACCCACGCCGCCTTGGGCGGTCCTGAGCAGACGTTTCTGTCCGCACGGCTAGCGCAGCAACGCGGAAAAACTGATGTAGGCCTAGATCTTGTGGCGCGCTGTCTTCGAAAGCTTCCCGGGCACAAAGACTTCCGTGTTTTCGCTGCCGAAATCGGCGCTGGGGCTCCGGCCTGAATGCCGCGACGGTTACCACTGGCCTAG
>JAOPWF010000028.1 GCA_025965815.1 Mycobacterium sp. | reverse complement strand
GAGCGCACAGCGCTCGCTCCTGCCATTGCTCATTGGGCGTTGCCGGCGAGCCGTCAATTGTGTCGGGCACCAAACTCAAATGAGGGCGTTCGATCGCCATCGGTATTGAGCCGGTATTGGTGTGCGGTGTGTTGCCTACTGAGCCGAGACCGCGATTATCGAATCGCGCCTGACGATCGAAATCGACCTGCTCATAAGACATGTTCCGCCTCCTCACCTGTTTTAGTAGATCCCTGAATGTCGCCCACTATTGTGATGTGTGGCCATCTCGATTCGAACATATGATCGAATCTCGGTCTGCGACACCGGAACCGGCCGGCCAACCGGGAAATGACACTGATGTGATTAGACACGGGTTAGCTGCCGAGGTCAAGCGCTGGAATGGAAATTCATACCATCTCGTGACCCAATTCCGGCGCGTCGATCCGCTGGCGTGTCGCGTTCTCCCCCCGCAAGCGGGTGGGGGTACCAGACCGGCCGCAGCCGTGAGCGGGCCGAAGGCTTAGTGTCGGACGGTGTGAAGGTCACCGTTTTGGTCGGCGGCGTCGGAGGCGCCCGGTTCCTGTTGGGAGTCCAACGGCTGCTCGGGTTGGGCCAGTTCGCCGAGCATGCCACCGGTGCGCCCGGAGATCATGAGTTGACCGGGATCGTCAACGTCGGCGACGACGCGTGGATGCACGGCGTGCGGATCTGCCCGGACCTGGACACCTGCATGTACACCCTCGGCGGCGGCATCGACCCCGAACGCGGCTGGGGCCACCGGGACGAAACCTGGCATGCCAAAGAGGAACTCGCCCGCTACGGGGTGCAGCCCGACTGGTTCGGGCTCGGCGATCGAGACCTGGCAACCCATCTGGTGCGCAGCCAGATGCTGCGGGCGGGCTATCCGCTGTCCGAAGTCACCGAGGCGTTGTGCAAGCGGTGGGCGCCGGACGCGCGCCTGCTGCCGGCCAGCGACGACCGCAGCGAAACCCATGTGGTGATCACCGACCCGGCCGACGACACGCAGCGCGCGATCCACTTTCAGGAGTGGTGGGTGCGCTACCGCGCGCAGGTGCCGACGCACAGCTTCGCCTTCGTCGGCGCCGACAAGGCGACCGCGGCCCCCGGTGTCGCCGATGCGATCGCAACCGCCGACGTGGTCTTCCTGGCGCCCTCCAACCCCGTGGTGAGCATCGGGGCGATCCTCGCCGTCCCGGGCATCCGGGCCGCGTTGCGCACGACGCCGGCGCCGGTGATCGGCTACTCCCCGATCGTGGCGGGAAAGCCGTTGCGGGGAATGGCCGATGAGTGCCTGTCGGTGATCGGTGTGGATACCACGTCCGAGGCGGTCGGCGGCTACTACGGCGCGCGGTCGGATACCGGCATCCTGGACGGCTGGCTGGTGCACGACGGTGACCGGGCCGAGATCGGCGGAGTACAGGTGCGGTCGATTCCACTGCTGATGACCGACCCGGAGGCCACGGCGGCGATGGTCCGCGGCGGCCTCGACCTCGCCGGCCTGACCATGGAGGCCCCGTGACCAACGCGGAGCACGGGGCGGCGGCGGCGGTTGAGGTGCTGCCGGTGACCGGACTGCCCGAGTTCCGGCCCGGCGACGACCTGGCCACCGCGCTGGCGGCGGCGGCATCGTGGCTGCGTGACGACGACGTCGTGGTGGTCACCAGCAAGGTGTTGTCCAAGTGCGAGGGCCGCATCGTCGCGGCGCCCGAAGATCCCGAAGAACGGGACACCTTGCGCCGCAAGCTGATCGATTCCGAAGCGGTTCGCGTCCTGGCCCGCAAGGGCCGAACCCTGATCACCGAGAACGCGCTCGGGGTGGTGCAGGCCGCGGCCGGTGTCGACGGTTCCAACGTCGGCTCCACGGAATTGGCGCTGCTGCCGCTGGATCCGGACGGCAGTGCCGCGGCACTGCGCGCCGGGTTGTCCGAACGGCTCGGCGTCACAGTCGGAGTGGTGATCACCGACACCATGGGCCGGGCGTGGCGCAACGGCCAGACCGATGCGGCGATCGGCGCGGCGGGACTGAGGGTGCTGCACGGCTATGCGGGCTCGATTGACCGGCACGGCAACGAACTTCAAGTCACCGAGGTCGCGGTGGCGGATGAGATCGCCGCCGCGGCCGATCTGGTCAAGGGCAAGCTGACCGGCATACCGGTGGCAGTAGTGCGCGGACTGACCCTGCGCGACGACGGATCCAACGCGCGCACACTGCTTCGGCCGGGCGAGGACGACCTGTTCTGGCTGGGCACCGCCGAAGCGCTCGAGCTCGGCCGCCGCCAGGCCCAGTTGCTGCGCCGTTCGGTGCGGCGGTTCGGCCGGGATCCGGTTGCCCCCTCGATCATCGAAGCCTCGGTGGCCGAGGCGCTAACCGCACCCGCGCCGCATCACACCCGACCGGTGCGATTCGTCTGGATGCAGAGCGACGACGCGCGGACCCGGCTGCTGGACCGGCTCAGGGATCGCTGGCGGGCCGACCTGGCCGGGGACGGGAGGCTGGCGGACGCCGTCGAACGCCGCGTCGCGCGGGGCCAGATCCTTTACGACGCACCCGAACTGATCATTCCGTTCATGGTTCCCGACGGCGCGCACAGCTACCCCGACGCGGCCCGGACCACGGCCGAGCACACCATGTTCACCGTCGCCGTCGGCGCCGCCGTGCAGGCCCTGCTAGTGGCGCTGGCGGTCCGCGGAGTGGGCAGTTGCTGGATCGGTTCGACGATCTTCGCCGCCGATCTGGTGCGAGACGAACTGGATCTGCCGCCGGAGTGGGATCCGTTGGGGGCCATCGCGATCGGCTACCCGGACGAGCCGTCCGGGCCCCGTGACCCGGGACCCGCCGAGGGGCGGCTGGTGCGGAAATGAGCCCGACACTGCGGGACTCGGCCATCAATCTGCTGGCGGGCTGGAAGGCACCCGATCCCGCTCAGGACACGCTTCGGCACGCGGTGCTGGCGTTCGTGCTGGGCCGCCGCGACGGGTGCCGCCGCGAATGCGTGCCCGGCCACGTCACCGCGTCCGCACTCGTCCTCGACCACACCGGAACCCACGCCCTGCTGACCCTGCACTACCGGTTCCACCGCTGGGTGCAGCTCGGCGGGCACTGCGAGGGCACCGATACCGACATCGCCGCCGCCGCGCTGCGGGAGGCCACCGAGGAGTCCGGGATCGCCGGCCTGACCGTCGACCCCGTCATGGCCGCCCTGCACGCGCACCCGGTGACCTGCTCGCTGGGCGTGCCGACGCGGCACCTGGACCTGCAGTTCATCGCGCACGCGCCGCCGGACGCCGACATCGTCCGCAGCGAGGAGTCACTGGACCTGCGTTGGTGGCCCCTCGATGCGCTGCCCGACGACACCGACTTCGGGCTCGCCCAACTCGCGGCCGCCGCTGCGCGCCGGTAAGGCTCAGACGTCGGTCGAATAGCGGATGCCGCCGTCTGGGATGCGCACCCCCGGCCACACCCGGGCGCCGCGCAACAGCTCGCAACGCGCACCGATGTCGGCGCCGTCGCCGATGATTCCGTCGCGGATCAGCGCCCGCGGGCCGATGCGGGCGCCGAAGCCGATGATCGACCGCTCGATCACGCAACCGGCCTCGATCTTGACGCCGTCGAAGATCACCGCGCCGTCCAGCCGGGCCCCCGGCCCGATCTCGGCTCCGCGGCCGATGACGGTGCCCCCGATCAGCAGCGCGCCCGGCGCCACCGCCGCACCGTCGTGGACCAGTTCCTCACCGCGGTGCCCGCCGAGCGCGGGTGACGGGGCGATACCGCGGACCAGATCGGCCGACCCGCGCACGAAATCCTCCGGTGTGCCCATATCGCGCCAGTAGGTGGCGTCGACGTAGCCGCACACCCGGACCCCGTCGGACAGCAGCGCCGGGAACACCTCGCGTTCGACCGACACCGGCCTGCCCCGCGGGATCCGGTCGATCACCGAGCGCGCGAAGACGTAGCAGCCGGCGTTGATCTGGTCGGTCGGCGGGTCCTGCGTCTTCTCCAGAAAGGCTGTCACCAGACCGGTGGCGTCGGTGGGCACACAACCGAACGCACGCGGGTCGCCGACGCGCACCAGGTGCAACGTGAGCTCCGCGGCGGTGCGCTGGTGACTTTCCAGCAGGGCACCCAGGTCCGCCCCCGAGAGCACGTCGCCGTTGAACACCATCACGGTGTCGTGCCGCAGCTTCTCCACCACGTTCGCGATCGCGCCACCGGTACCCAGCGGCTCGGTCTCGGTGACGTAGTCGATCTGCAGGCCGAGCTTCGATCCGTCACCGAACTCGGCTTCGAAGACGCCGGCTTTGTAGGACGTGCCGAGCACAACGTGCTCGATGCCCGCGGCGGCGATCCGTGACAGCAGATGCGTCAGGAACGGCAGCCCGGCGGTGGGCAGCATGGGTTTGGGCGCCGACAGCGTCAACGGGCGCAGCCGCGTCCCTTTGCCGCCGACCAGGACTACGGCATCGACCTTGGAAGGATCAACGGTCCCCATCTGCACGCCGCCCTTTCGCCAGTTTCCGTCGCGAACTGCTCACCACCAGGCCCGCACGCGCGGCGAGGGCAACCCTCATCGTCCCCCTAAGTGGCGCCTGCCACCACTTGGGATGCCGGTCGGAAAGGTAAATGTAGGTGCTTTTGTGATGCGCAGCGAGGTTGCGGGCCGGGTCGCGCCCGGTGGCGTGGCCCTTGTCGTGCAGGATCTCGGCCGACGGCACGTACACATTCAGCCATCCCGCCCGGCCGAGCCGGTCGCCGAGGTCGACGTCCTCCATGTACATGAAGTACCGCTCGTCGAAGCGGCCGACTTCCTCGAACGCGGCGCGGCGCATCAACAGACACGATCCCGACAGCCAGCCCACCGGCCGCTCACTGGGGTCGAGCCGCTCCTGCCGGTAGGCGGTGGTCCACGGGTTGTTCGGCCACAGCGGCCCGATCACGGCGTGCATGCCGCCGCGAATCAGGCTGGGCAGGTGACGTGCCGACGGGTAGACCGAGCCGTCCGGGTCGCGGATCAGCGGACCCAGCGCGGCGGCCCGCGGCCAACGGGTGGCCGCCTCAAGCAGTGCGTCGATGCTGCCGGGACCCCACTGCACGTCCGGATTGGCCACCAGCACGAACTCCCCCGCCGGTGCCACCCTCGCCACCGCACGGTTCACCGCGCTGCCGTAGCCCAGGTTGGCGCCTGTCCGCAGCAGTTGCGTATTCGGATAGCGCTCCAGCGCCGCCTCGGGTGCGCCGTCGGTGGACCCGTTGTCCGCCATCACCACGGTGACGTTCCGTTCGGTGGCATGTGGCAGCGAACCCAGGAAGCGGTCCAGGTGGGGGCCGGGTGAGTACGTCACCGTCACCACTAGTAACTGGCTGACAAGTTCCTCACTCACGGCGTAGAGGGTAGCGGGCGGGTCAGGCCGGCTTCGTCGGTGTCTGTTCGGCCAGCGCCGCGGTCAGTGCGCCCCGCCAGTGCCGCAGCGGGGCCAGGCCGGCCGCCAACGACCGTCGACCAGACAGTGCGGAGTAGGGCGGCCGGGCCGCCGGGCGAGGCTTGTCCTGGCTCTTCACCGCCTTCACCCGCTTCGGATCGGCTTTGAGGTCCTCGAACACCGCCCGGGCCAGCTCGAACCGGCTGACCGCGCCCCGGTTGGCGGCGTGCAGCACCGACTCGCGGATCCGGCCGTCCGCCACCTGCAGCAGCGCGTCGGCCAGATCCGCCACATACGTCGGCGACCCCACCTGGTCGGCGACCACGTCGACGGGCTCGTTCCCGGCCGCCAGCCTGCGCATGGCGGCGACGAAGTCCTTACCCGAGCCGCCGGTGTACACCCACGACGTGCGCACCACCTGCGCGTCGGGCATCGCCGCGAGGACCGCAAGCTCACCGGCGAGCTTGGTGCGGCCGTAGACGCTGACCGGACCGGTGGCGTCGCCGGTCTCATAGGGGTGCGGTGTGGACGGGAAGTCACCGCTGAACACATAGTCGGTCGAAATGTGGATCAGTTGCGCACCGGCCCGCGCACAGGCGTGCGCGACGTACTCCGGGCCTGTGGCGTTCACCGCCTTGGCGGCCGCCTCGTCGCTCTCAGCGGCGTCGACATCGGTGTACGCGGCGCAGTTGATCACGACGTCGCCCTTTTCGATGAAGCGCTCGGCCGCCGTCGGGTCGGTGATGTCCCACACCGACGAGGTCAGGGCAAGGACCTCGCGGCCCCGCCGCCGCGCCTCGTCGGCCGTGTAACTTCCGACCTGTCCGCCGGCGCCCGTGATGACAATTCTTCCGCTCACGTCGCTGAGTCTGGCACGCCGGACGCGCGCTACCCGGTCTGCGGCCCCCTCGCAAGTAGCCTGGTCTGTGCCGCCGCACCCGGAGGCGGCCAAATAGTGGGGACTTCGTTCTTGCCTGTTGACACATCCGTGAGCCTGACCGCGGGTGCGCGCCGCGCGGTGCGTGCCATCGCGGCGCTGGTCGCCGTGGCGGTCATGGTTGGCACCGGCGTCGCCTGGGGCAAGATCCGCTCGTTCGAGGGGGGGATCAACCACATCAGTGCCGCATCGCTCGGCGGCGGCGGCGAGGACGGCGCGATTGACATCCTGTTGGTCGGCATGGACAGCCGGACCGACGCGCACGGCAACCCGCTGTCGGCCGAGGAACTCGCGACCCTGCGCGCGGGCGACGATGTGTCGACCAACACCGACACCATCATCCTGGTGCGCATCCCGAACAACGGGAAGTCGGCCACCGCCATCTCGATCCCGCGCGACTCGTATGTCGATGCGGGGGCACTGGGCAAGACCAAAATCAACGGTGTGTTCGGCCAGGTCAAGTTGGACCGAATGAAGGAGCTCGTCGAAAACGAAGGCATGGATCCCGCACGGGCCGAGCCGCAAGCAACCGAGGCCGGCCGCGAGGCGCTGATCAAAACGGTCGCCAATCTCACCGGTGTGACGGTCGACCACTACGCGGAAATCGGGCTGCTCGGCTTCTCGCTGATCACCGATGCGCTTGGCGGCGTCGACGTCTGTCTGAAAGATGCTGTCTACGAACCACTTTCCGGTGCTGACTTCCCAGCGGGCTGGCAGAAGCTAAACGGCCCGCAGGCACTCAGTTTCGTCCGGCAGCGGCAAGATCTGCCTCGGGGCGATCTGGACCGGGTGGTCCGGCAGCAGGCAGTGATGGCTTCGCTTGCGCATCAGGTGATTTCGAGTAAGACACTGTCCAGCCCGGCCACCCTCAACCGGCTGGAGGAGGCCGTTCAGCGTTCAGTGGTGCTGTCCGACGGTTGGGACATCATGGATTTCGTGAACCAGCTACAGAAGCTGGCGGCGGGTAACGTCGCGTTCGCCACCATCCCGGTTCTCGATGAGGCCGGCTGGAGTGACGACGGGATGCAGAGCGTTGTGCGGGTCGATCCCACCCAGGTTCAGGACTGGGTGAAGAGCCTGCTGGACAACCAGGCCAAGGGGAAGACCGAGCAGCTGGCCTACACGCCGGCCAAGACCACCGCCGACGTCGTCAACGACAGCGACATCGGCGGGCTGGCGGCTTCGGTGTCGCAGGTGTTGTCCGCCAAGGGATTCGTCGCGGGCAACATTGGGAACAACGTGGGCGGCCATGTAACCAACAGTCAGGTGCAGGCGGCCAAGGCCGACGACCTCGGAGCACAGGCCGTCTCAAAGGAACTCGGCGGCCTGCCGGTGGTCGCGGACGCGACGCTGGTGCCCGGAACGGTTCGGGTGGTCCTGAGTTCGGACTACACCGGGCCGGGATCCGGGCTGCAGGGCGGCGATCCAGCGGTACCCAGCGGCGACACTCTGGCCACCGAAGGCTCTGTGCCCACACAGGGTTCGACGGCTCCCCCGCCGTCGCCCATCCTGACCGCGGGCTCCAACGACCCCGAGTGCGTCAACTAGCGTGATCACCCTCAGCGCGGCGGTGCTGGACCCGCTCCTGCGCACCGACCCGGTCGGGCCGCGGATCACGTACTACGACGACGCAGCCGGGGAACGTGTCGAACTGTCCACCGTCACCCTGGCGAACTGGGCCGCCAAGACCGCCAACCTGTTACGTGACGAACTGGGCGCCGGACCGGGCAGCCGGATCGCCGTGCTGCTGCCCGCGCACTGGCAGACCGCGGCGGTGCTGTTCGGCGCCTGGTGGATCGGCGCCGAGGTGGTCATCGGCTCCGGTGCCGCCGAGATCGCGCTCTGCACGGTCGATCGGCTGGACGAGGCCGACGCCGCGGTCGGTGTCGGTGAGGTGGCGGTGCTGTCGCTGGATCCGTTCGGCAAGCCGGTGCCCGATCTCCCGGTGGGAGTGACGGACTATGCGACATCGGTGCGGGTGCACGGCGACCAGATCGTGCCCGAACAGCGGCCCGGGCCGGCGCTGGCCGGGCAGGCACCGGACGACGTGCTAGCCGCCGCCCAGAATTCCGCCACGGCAAAGGGTTTGGTGAGCACAGACCGAGTGCGTTCGATCGCGAGCTGGGACGACCCCGGCCAACTGGTCGACAACATGCTGGCCGTCTTCGTCGCGGGGGCATCACTGGTGCAGGTGGCCAATCCCGATCCGTCCGCGCAGGACCGGCGCAGGGAGACCGAGAAGGTCACCCGCGAACTCGACGGCCCGTAGTCGCGGTTCTGCGGGTCCCGCCACCCCTTTGGTGCGTCGCTTGACCGCGATGGATCGGCGGAGCTTTCTCAAGGCCGGAGCGGCCGGCACGGTCGCCGCGGTGGTCGGTGCCTGCTCCGAGGCGAAGCCGCCGGACACCTCGGCGTGCTGGCGAACCTGAGGCGCAATGGCATGAGCGGCATGGGCGACGAGCCTGACCGGGGCGCCGGCGTCAGTCCCACCACGCCCCTTGGCAGCGACGGCGGGGACGTCACCTATCCCTACTTGCTGATCAACGGTCGCGTGCCGACCGATCCGCAGGCAATGAATTATTCTGCCGGACAACGCATTCGGATCAGCGTGATCAACGCGGCTGCGGACACCGCCTTCCGAGTCGCGATGCCAGACGTCGCCATGACCGTCACGCACACCGACGGCTACCCGGTTGTGCCGCAGCACGCCGACTCCATCATCCTTGGCATGGGCGAACGCGCCGACGTCACGATAACGATGGGGCAGGCATCCGTACCGCTGGTGGGTGTGCCCGAGCGAGAGCAGGGCCACGCCCAGCTCAATCTGCAGGTGAACGGCGCCGACCCGGCCGGCGACGTCGACGCGTTCATCGCGGCGCTGCGCAACTCGGTCGTTCTCAACACCGCCACGCTGACGGCCGCACCCAGCGTGCAGCTACCGCGACGGGACCCGAGTCAGACCCTCGATCTGCGGCTGACGGGGCCGGTGAACGGCTACACCTGGCCGATCAACGGCAAGCTCTACGACCCGCCGCGCGAACCCATAGGCGTCACCCGCGGCGCACGGGTGCGGATGCGCTTCATCAACACATCGATGATGTTTCACCCCATGCATCTGCACGGCCACACGTTTGCGGTCGTCGGACCCAACGGTCCGGCGGCCCGCAAGGACACCGTCCTGGTTCCACCCCTTCGGACCGTCGAGGTCGACTTCGACACCGACAACCCCGGCCGCTGGATCACGCACTGCCATAACGAGTACCACCTCGAGGCGGGTATGGCGGCGATCAGAGGTCATCCGTGGCGAGGTGGCACGCCGGTCGTGCCCTGCCGAATCGGTTGCATTCGATAAGACGACGTTACGATGGTCGGAGCGTCCATTCCCCCGCAGTGACCGAGTGAGGCAATCTTATGCAGGCCGATAAAGCCGAATTGGACCGTGCTGTGACCCGGGTCACCGTGCGCTTTCCGTTTCCGGGATACTTCAATCCCGTGCTGTCCGGCCATTTCACGGTTGCCGAGACCGCGTCGCGCTACCTCCCGCCGGGATCTCGGGTGCTCGACTTCGGCGCAGGACCCGCGGACAAGACAGCGGTCCTTGCCGTGCTGGGCTACAAGTGCACCGCCGTTGACGATTTGGCCGACGAGTGGCACAAGCGTGGAGAGGCCCGACAGATGATCCTGGACTTCGCCCAGGACATGAATATCGAGTACATCCCGCTCGACGGCGGGGATATCCCGGTCACCGGCAAATTTGACATGGTCATGCTCCACGATGTTCTCGAGCACCTGCATGACTCACCGCGGGATCTCCTGATCAACCTTCTCGAGCGGGTTCGCGATGAGGGCTATCTCTTCGTCACCGTTCCTAATCATGTGAACCTGCGCAAGCGGATCTCGGTGCTTCGCGGCCAGACCAGCCATCCGCCGTATGACCTGTACTACTGGTATCCCGGCCATTGGCGGGGCCACGTCCGTGAGTACACCCGCGGTGATTGCGAGGCACTCGCGCAGGCCCTCGGACTCGAGGTTGTCGAGGTGCAGGGGACCCATCACATGCTGGGCAAGGTTCCGCCCCGATTGCTGCGCCCCTACCTGGCGGTCAGCCGGCTGATCCCCTCGACACGGGATACCTGGTCGATGGTCGCCAAGAAGCCAGCCGGCTGGACAGCCAAGCCTGAACTGGACGATCAGGAGTTCCGGGCGCTGACGGGCCTGAAGTCATGGAGCGAGCTGGCCCACTGAGGTCAGCGGGCTGCCGATCGCTCAGCGCAACAGGGCCCGGGACATCACTACGCGCTGGATTTGATTCGTGCCCTCGTAGATCTGAGTGATCTTGGCATCGCG
>JAOPWF010000014.1 GCA_025965815.1 Mycobacterium sp. | reverse complement strand
TACATCTTCACGTCGGGCACCACCGGGATGCCGAAGGCCAGCGTGATGACCCACTACCGCTGGTTGCGCGCCCTCGGCGGTTTCGGCGGTATCGGCATGCGGCTGAACAGCGCCGACACCCTGTACTGCTGCCTGCCTCTCTACCACAACAACGCGCTCACCGTCGCGCTGTCCTCGGTGCTCAACGGCGGCGCGACGCTCGCGCTGGGCCGGTCGTTCTCCGCGTCGAAATTCTGGGACGAGGTCATCGCCGCCGACGCCACCGCGTTCATCTACATCGGCGAGATCTGCGGCTATCTGCTCAAGCAGCCGCCAAAGCCCACCGACCGCAAGCACAAGGTGCGGGTGATCGCCGGTAACGGCCTGCGGCCGGCGATCTGGGACGAGTTCACCGAGCGGTTCGGCATCGAGCGGGTCTGCGAGTTCTACGCAGCCAGTGAGGGCAACACCGCGTTCCTCAACGTCTTCAACTTCGACAAGACGACCGGGATCTGTCCGTCGCCGGTGGCGTTCGTCGAATACGACGGTGAGACCGGTGACCCGATCCGCGGCGACGACGGCCGGGTGCGCAAGGTCAAGACCGGGGAGGCCGGGCTGCTGCTGAGCAAGGTCAGCAGCTTCCAGCCCTTCGACGGTTACACCGACAAAGACGAGAGCGAAAAGAAACTAGTCCGCGACGCCTTCAAGGACGGCGACGTCTGGTTCAACACCGGGGACCTGATGCGCTCGCAGGGCTTCGGCCACGCCGCCTTCACCGACCGGCTGGGGGACACCTTCCGCTGGAAGGGGGAGAACGTCGCGACGACGGAGGTCGAGGCGGCGGTCTCCACCGACCCGAACATCGAGGAGTGCACGGTATTCGGCGTCGAGGTCGAAGGCGCCGGCGGCCGGGCCGGGATGGCGGCGATTCAGCTCAGCGAGGGCAAGGAATTCGACGGCAAGGCGCTGGCGACCGCGGTCTACGACCACCTGCCTGCCTATGCGCTGCCGCTGTTCGTGCGCGTCGTCGAGTCGCTGGCGCACACCTCGACGTTCAAGAGCCAGAAAGTCGACCTGCGCAAAGAGGCCTACGGCAGGAGCGGGACCGACATCGAGGACCCGCTCTACGTGCTGAACGGCCGCGACGAGGGCTACGTGCCCTATTACGACGAGTACCCAGATGAGGTGGCGGCCGGGTCCCGGCCCAAGGGCTGAGGGGTCGCAGCGCGGCCGCGCCTAGCCTGGACGTGTGCAGTCCACCTTCTGCGGTCGTCAGGTCGCCGCTGATCGCGCGCTGATCATGGCGATCGTCAACCGCACGCCCGACTCGTTCTACGACCGCGGCGCCACCTTCACCGACGAGGACGCGAAAGCGGCCGCGCACCGGGTGATCGCCGACGGCGCCGATGTCGTCGACGTCGGTGGCGTCAAGGCGGGTCCCGGCTCGAATGTGGATGCCGACGAAGAAATCGCCCGCGTGGTGCCGTTCATTGAATGGCTGCGCGCCGAATATCCCGAGCAGTTGATCAGCGTGGATACCTGGCGCTCGGCGGTGGCGAAACAGGCCTGCGCCGCGGGCGCCGACCTGGTCAACGACACCTGGGGCGGCAGCGATCCGGGGTTGCCGGAGGTGGCCGCCGAGTTCGGCGCCGGGCTGGTGTGCTCGCACACCGGTGGCGCCGTCCCGCGGACCCGGCCGTTCCGGGTCAGCTACGGCACATCGGAGCGCGGTGTGGTCGACGACGTCATCGCAGAGGTCACCGCAGCGGCGGAGCGGGCGGTCGCCGCCGGAGTCGCGCGTGACGCAGTGCTCATCGATCCGACACATGATTTCGGCAAAAACACTTATCACGGCCTTAGTTTGTTGCGCCATGTGAAAGATCTTGTTAATACCGGATGGCCCGTGCTGATGGCACTGAGCAATAAAGATTTTGTCGGGGAAACTCTGGGTGTGGGTTTGACCGAGCGCCTGGACGGCACCCTGGCGGCCACGGCACTTGCGGCCGCTGACGGTGCACGGATGTTCCGGGTACACGAAGTGGGACCTACTCGACGTGTGCTGGAAATGGTCGCGTCGATCCAGGGCGTGCGTCCGCCGACGCGCACGGTGAGGGGACTGGCATGACAACTTCAGAGCTGGCCGTCACGGATTCTGTAACCGGAGAGTGGCTTACCCACCACAGCTTCAGCCGTCCGTCCTGGACGGTGGCCGAGCTGATAGCCGCGAAGGCCGGGTGCACCATCTCGGTCGTGCTGCCGGCGCTTAATGAGGAAGAAACCGTCGGATCCGTGGTCGAAACGATCACGCCGCTGCTCGGTGGACTCGTCGACGAGCTCATCGTGCTGGATTCCGGCTCGACGGACGACACCGAGATCCGCGCGGTCGCCGCGGGGGCACGGGTGGTCAGCCGCGAGGTGGCGCTGCCCGAGGTGGCGCCCCAACCAGGCAAGGGCGAAGTGCTGTGGCGCTCGCTGGCGGCCACCAGCGGCGACATCGTCGTCTTCGTCGACTCCGACCTGATCGACCCCGACCCGATGTTCGTGCCCCGCCTCGTCGGGCCGCTGCTCACAGTCGACGGTGTGCACCTGGTCAAGGGCTTCTACCGGCGACCGCTCAAGGTCAGCGGCAGCGAGGACGCCAACGGCGGTGGCCGGGTCACCCAGTTGGTGGCACGCCCACTGCTGGCGGCGCTGCGCCCCGAACTGGGGTCCGTGCTGCAGCCGCTGGGCGGCGAGTACGCCGGCACCCGCGAGTTGCTCACCTCGGTGCCGTTCGCCCCGGGTTACGGCGTGGAGATCGGCCTGCTCGTCGACACCTACGACCGGCTCGGCATGGACGCCATCGCACAGGTCAACCTCGGCGTGCGGGCGCACCGCAACCGCCCGCTGACCGAACTGGGCTCGATGAGCAGGCAGGTCATCGCAACGCTTCTCTCCCGCTGCGGAATCCCGGATTCAGGGGTCGGGCTGACCCAGTTCTTCGCCGACGGCGAGGACTACACGGCGCGGACGTCGCCGGTGTCGCTGGACGACCGGCCGCCGATGATTACGCTGCGGCCGCGCTGAACTCCCCCGGCAAGCGGGTGGGGGTACCTCCCCGCTCGCGGGGGAGGCCCGCAGCGCTCCGAGCGAGCCTCCGGCAGTATCGGTGACGTGACATTGGTCCTGCTGTACCTCGTTGTGTTGATTCTGGTCGCCGTCGTGCTGTTCGGTCTGGCCAGCGTGATCTTCGGCCGGGGGGAGTCGTTGCCGCCGCTGCCGCGCGCGACCACGGCGACCGTGCTGCCCGCCTCGGGGGTGACCGGTACCGACGTGGACGCGGTCAAGTTCACCCAGACCCTCCGCGGCTACAAGACCAGTGAGGTGGACTGGGTGCTCGACCGGTTGGGCCAGGAGCTCGACCTGCTGCGCGGCCAACTCGCGGCGGTGCAGGCCGCGCACGCCGTTGAGGGCGGGGAACTCGACCACCACACCGGACAGCGCGGCGAGTCCTCCGACGGCGGCGTGCACGCATTGCCGTCGGGTGGTCAGGACGAGTCGTGACCGCGGCGATCGACGACGACGGCCTGGTCCGTTGCGGCTGGGCCGTATCTGCGGGCGGGTCAGCCGATTTCACCCTCTACCGGGATTACCACGACAACGAGTGGGGCCGCCCGCTGCACGGGCCGGAAGCACTCTTCGAGCGAATGTCACTGGAGGCCTTCCAGAGTGGCCTGTCCTGGCTGATCATCCTGCGCAAGCGGGAGAACTTCCGCCAAGCGTTCGACCGGTTCGATATCGATCGGGTGGCGCGCTACACCGACCGCGACGTCGAGCGACTGATGGGCGATGCCGGGATCGTCCGTAACCGGGCCAAGATTGACGCCACCATCGCCAACGCACGGGCTGCCGCCGACCTGGACGCCGGCCTCGATGAGCTGCTCTGGTCGTTTGCGCCGCCACAGCGGCCCCGACCGGCGGACCTGTCCCTGGTGCCCGCGGTCAGCCCGGAATCAACGGCCATGGCCAAGGAAATGAAGCGACGCGGCTTCCGGTTCGTGGGCCCGACCACTGCATACGCACTGATGCAGGCGACCGGAATGGTCGACGATCACGTCCAATCCTGTTGGGTCCCGACGCCCGGCCGGCAATGAGCCACAGCGGGCGACGCGCACCGTAGAACCGGGTCTTGCACACCGATCGTCGGCGATAGGGAACAATAGGCTGCGGAAGTATGCAGTTCATTGCCGGGTGCTGCAACGGGTGGGCAGCCTCGGCCCCCGACCGGGTTCGTCAAGGCGGGCCGGCTCATGTCTGGAGGGAGCACTCGATGGCGGCGATGAAGCCCCGGACCGGAGACTGTCCACTGTAAGCAACCAAGGAGGGGCGCGGCATCGTTATGCGGGTACCACTGGAAGGCGGCGGACGACTCGTCGTCGAGCTCACACCCGAAGAGGCTGCTGCACTAGGCGACGAACTCAAAGGCGTCACCAGCTAGCGGCCCGGCCGTTGACGAACCCCGCGCCGTGCGCGGGGTTCGCTGTCGCACCCGGTCACGACAGCTTGCGGTAGATCTCCAGCGTCTGCTCGGCGATGTGTGCCCAGGAGAACTCGTCGATGCACCGCTGACGTCCGGCCTCGCCGAACCGCTTGGCCTTCTCCGGGTCGGCGACCAACGCATTCACGGCGTCGGCCAGGCGGGATTCGAAACCGGCAGGATCGGCTGGGTCGCAGTGCACCAGCAGCCCGGTTTCCCCGTCTGCCACCACCTCTGGAATGCCGCCGACGTCGGAGGCGACCACCGCGGTCGCGCATGCCATGGCCTCCAGGTTGACGATTCCCAACGGCTCATAAACCGACGGGCACACGAAAACAGTTGCCGCGGAGAGTATTTCGCGGATTTTCCCGATCGGCAGCATTTCCCGTACCCAGAACACCCCGGTGCGGGCGCGGGCCAGTTCCTGCACCGCGGCAGTCACCTCGGCGGCGATCTCCGGGGTGTCCGGCGCGCCGGCGCAGAGCACCAGCTGAACCTCGGGGTCGAACCGGTGCGCCGCCGCAACCAGGTGCGCGACGCCCTTCTGCCGGGTGATGCGCCCGACGAACGCCGCGATCGGCCGGTTCGGGTCGACGCCCAGTTCGGCCAGCACCGACTCGCCCGGTTGCGGCTCCGCTGGGTACCACACCTCGGTGTCGATGCCGTTCTTCACCACGTGCACCCGGTTCGGGTCCAACGCGGGGTAGGTGCGCAGCACGTCCTCGCGCATCCCCGCGCTCACCGCGATCACGGCGTCGGCCGCCTCGACCGCCGTGCGTTCCACCCACGACGACACCCGGTAGCCGCCGCCGAGCTGTTCGGCCTTCCACGGCCGCATGGGCTCCAGCGAGTGGGCCGTCAGCACGTGCGGGATGCCGTACAGCAGCGACGCGAGGTGCCCGGCCAGCCCGGTGTACCAGGTGTGTGAGTGCACCACGGTGGCGTTCGAGGCCGCGTTGGCCATCACCAGGTCCGCGGACAGCGTCCACAACGCGGGGTTGGCACCCTTGAGCGCCGGATCGGGCTGATGGACGAACGCCCCGGCGCGGGGTGCGCCCATGCAGTGCACGTCGACCTCGCACAGATGGCGTAACTGGGCGACCAGTTCGGTGACGTGCACTCCCGCCCCGCCATAGACCTCAGGTGGATATTCCCGTGTCATCATCGCCACCCGCATGCCTCGACGGTAATAGCCGCGCCGCGGCGCCGCAGGCTTGTTGTCAACGTCGTTGGAGCCGGTCTCAAATAGCTTGACGGACAGTCCGACAGAACACGTCAATCCCGCGAATGCCCTACCCGACAAACCACTCGGCCGATAAGTTTGTCGTATGAGGGAATTGCCACACGTGCTGGGCATAGTGCTGGCCGGCGGAGAGGGCAAGCGGCTGTATCCGCTGACGGCAGACCGCGCCAAGCCCGCGGTTCCCTTCGGCGGCGCTTACCGGCTCATCGATTTCGTACTGTCCAATCTCGTCAACGCCCGGTATCTGCGCATCTGCGTACTGACCCAATACAAGTCGCATTCACTGGACCGGCACATCTCGCAGAACTGGCGGCTGTCCGGCCTGGCTGGGGAATACATAACGCCGGTCCCGGCCCAGCAACGCCTGGGGCCACGGTGGTACACCGGCTCCGCCGACGCGATCTACCAGTCGCTGAACCTGATCTACGACGAGGATCCGGACTACATCGTCGTTTTCGGCGCCGACCACGTCTACCGCATGGACCCCGAGCAGATGGTGCAGTTCCACATCGAGAGCGGCGCGGGCGCGACGGTGGCCGGCATTCGGGTGCCCCGCGCGGAGGCGACCGCCTTCGGTTGCATCGACGCCGACGAGTCGGGCCGGATCCGCGAGTTCGTCGAGAAGCCGGCCGACCCACCCGGAACGCCGGACGACCCCGAGGCGACGTTCGTGTCGATGGGCAATTACATCTTCACCACCAAGGTCCTCGTCGACGCGATTCGGGCCGACGCCGACGACGATCGCTCCGACCACGACATGGGCGGCGACATCATTCCCCGGCTCGTCTCAGACGGGATGGCCGCGGTCTACGACTTCAGCAACAACGAGGTTCCCGGTGCCACCGAACGCGACCACGGCTATTGGCGCGACGTCGGAACCCTGGACGCGTTCTACGACGCACACATGGACCTGGTGTCCGTGCACCCGGTGTTCAACCTTTACAACAAGCGCTGGCCGATTCGCGGGGAGTCGGAGAACCTGGCCCCGGCGAAGTTCGTCAACGGCGGCTCCGCGCAGGAATCGGTGGTCGGCGCGGGCAGCATCATCTCGGCCGCGTCGGTGCGAAATTCGGTGCTGTCCTCCAACGTCGTCGTGGACGACGGCGCGATCGTCGAGGGCAGCGTGCTGATGCCGGGCTCGCGCGTCGGCCGCGGCGCCGTGGTGCGGCACGCGATCCTGGACAAGAACGTGGTGGTCGGTCCCGGCGAGATGGTCGGGGTCGACCTGGAGAAGGACCGCGACCGGTTCGCGATCAGCGCCGGCGGCGTGGTCGCCGTCGGCAAGGGCGTCTGGATCTAACCCCTGCCGGCTGGGGGCACCTCCCGCTTGCGGGGGAGAGCGAAGCGACCCGGGGGTTTAACCTGGTGCCGCCGCCCGGGCCTTTCGGCGCCGGCGGCGCAGGAACCCGATGACTAGCCATGCGAGCAAGATCATGGCGACCAACACCAGCACCGGGATCAGTATCGCCAGGAACACCAGCACGACGCTGGTGAAGTCCTCTACCGTGCTCAGGACCGGGGCCGCCACCCCGGCGGTGGCGACGTTGGCCGCCGGTCGCACCGCCGTCTTTCCGAGGTGCACCACCAGGGCGGTGAGAACGCCGACGACGACCGGAATCCATTGGCCGGAGTGGGCGAACGCTCCGGGATCTGTGACCGCGGCGGTCTGAGCGGCGGTGCCGGAGCCGAACACGATCCCACCTGCGGTCGGGCGCACGAAGGTCTGGATCGCGTCGTTGACACTGTCCAGCGCCGGGACCTTGTCCGCGACGATCTCCACCACCAGCAGCACTGCGACGATCGCCATCACCCAGCTGTTCTCCAGCCAGGACCAGCCGTGCGGCAGGGTCACCAGGTCGGTGAATCGCGAGAGTAGGCCGAGCATCAGCAGCGGGATGTAGGCGTTGAGCCCCGCAGCGGTGGCAAGACCGAAACCGGTCAGCAGTTCCACCGCATCATTATGAGCGCAGGTCAGTCCAGGACAGCGAAACTGAATCGGCGAAGTCGCTCCGGGTCGGCGTCGATGTCGATCGCGGCGATCCTGTCCCCTTCCACGCCGAAGCGGAGCACGATCTGCAGGCGGCCCTTGGGCGCGACGACGATCCCGACCGCGCCGTCCACCAGGGCGGTCTCGGCGAACCGGCCGTTGTCTGAGAACCGGTGGGCGGCGGCCGCCACCGCCTGTGCGCCGCTGACCGTGGTCGCGGTGCCCGCGGCGGCGGCGTCGACGTGCAGCACCACATCGCCGTCCAGCACCGCCAGCAGTGAATCGAAGTCGCCGTTGCGCGCCGCGGCGAGGAACGCGTCGACGAGCTGTCGCTGGCGGACGAAATCGGTTGTCGGCTCGGGGGTTTTGCCGCGCACGCGGCGACGAGCGCGGGCGGCGAGCTGGGCCGCGGTGTTCTCCGACCGGCCCACGATCGGCGCGATCTCGGCGAACGGTAGATCGAACATGTCGTGCAGCACGAACGCGAGTCGCTCGGCGGGCGACAACGTCTGGAGGACGACGAGGAGCGCCACACCGACGGAGTCGGCCAGCAGCGCCTCCTGCTCGGGATCAACGCCGTCGACGTCGACGGGTGCAGCGGCCAGTGGCTCCTCCCGCCGGGCGCCGCGTGCGCGCAGCATGTCCAGGCACACCCGTGCGACGACCGTCGTCAACCAGCCGCGCAGATTTCGGACGTCGCTGATGTCGGTACGGTCCATTCGCAGCCAGCCCTCCTGCACAGCGTCGTCGGCCTCGCTCAGCGAGCCCAGCATGCGATGGGCGACCGCCCGTAGATGCGGGCGGTGCTCTTCGAACCGCGGTGTCGGCGGCCGTTCCTCCACGCGCCCCTCCTTTCCCAGCGGTCATATTCCGCCGGTGTGAGCCGTCATGTCTATGACGGAGCGCGAATGCCGGATATGACAGGAGGAAAGGACGAGATGACTGAGACGACGATGGAAGCCACCACACCTCGGCTGCTGCGGGCGGTGTTTGTGGTGCATGGACTGATCACCCTTGCGGGTGCTCTTGTCCTGACCGCGTTTCCGACCGCGATCCCCTCGTGGGTGGGCATCACGCTTGAGCGTTCGGACTACCTGCTCGTATACCTGGTCGCCGCGGCGGAACTCGCCGTCGCGGTGCTCTCCTTCGGTGCCGCCCGCGTCAACGACGTCGCCGCCCTACGGCTCATCGTGATGACCTTCGTCGTGCTGCACCTTTCGAGCGGCATCCTCGATCTCGTCTACATGAGCCTGACCGAGGCTGACGCCACGATGATCGCGAACGCGGTGCTCCGATTCACAGTGGTCGCGGTCTTCCTCGTCGTGTGGCGAGTATCCCGCCATCACCACACGTACGGCACCAACCGGTAGTGCACCTTCTCCGTGTACTCGCGATACCCGTCGAGTTGCTCCTCGAGCACCTTCTCCTCGTCGACGATTCGGACGACGAGCACGGCCAGTCCGGGGATCAGAAAGACAAATCCCCAATACGAGCCCAGCGCAAGCGGGATGCCGACCATCATCACGACATTTCCCGAATACATCGGGTGCCGGACGAGGGCGTATCCGCCGGTCGATACCAGCTCTTGCCCGGACTCGACGGCGATGTTGGCCGACGCATAACTGTTCTGGGTCACCACGAGCATCGCGATGCCAAGTCCTACTGCAACCAGCACGTCGCCGACCACAGAGATCACGGCAGGCACCGAGGACCAGCCGAAGCGAAAGTCCAACGCGCTGAACACGATCGTCGCCGCCAGTGACAGGAACGCGACCGAGATGATGATTTTCTGCAGGGGTCTGGTCTCCGCCGCCGGCCCGGCCTGCATACGCCGCTTGAGGGCCGCCGGATTCTTCGCCGCCAGGTAGATGCTGGGGATGGTCGTCGCGGCGGCGAATACCGCGATAAACGCCCATCCCTGCCAATAGTCGAACGTGCCGGCCGGCCAAAACACCAACAGTCCGAACACGACCAGCCCGACGAACCCTGATGCCATTGCCTGAAGAGCGGTCTTCATGTCGGTTACCTCGTCTCAGATAGCGTCGCGGCTGCGGTAGATCAAGCCGGCCAGCAGTGTCAGCGCCGCGGCGACGACGACCATTGCCGCCAGTGCCGCCGCCGGGAAGTCCGTCGGCGCGGTGGTTCGTCCGACGGGCGACGCGTCAATGAGCCAGCGCGGCAACCGCAGTAGTGCACCCAGGTACAGCGACGCCACCACGAACGTCACCGCCAGCCAACCGATCCACGGTCGCCGCACCGCGACCGCCAGCGCCGCCACACCGGCGAGCACCGCCATCGCGGGCACCTGGGCCAGACCCGCGGCGGTGAGCTTCAGCACCGTGCCGGGTTCCCCCAGCGTGATGCCGGCGCCGAGCCCATTGCCCAGCCCTGCTGCCAGCATCAGTACCGCAGATGCCAGGACGGCAGCCCCGACCGCGGAGATCAGCCACCGCCAGCGGGACACCGAGCCGGCCAGCACCGGCTCGCCCAGACCCGACTGCTCGTCATGGAACAGCCGCAGCACCGCCGACACCACGAACGCGGTTGCGGCCGCGGCGAGGAACTGCGTCATGGTGGTGTAGACGCCGTCGATGCCCTGGCTGGCGAGCAGCCGGGCCAGCAGCTCATTGCCCTTCGCCGCGTCCTGCAGCGATCTGGTCATCGAGCCGAACGCGATTCCTGCGAGGAAAAGCCCTACCGCCCAACCGATTACCTGCCCACGCTGCAGGATGAAGTGCAGCCCGAAAACGCCTCGGATCGTCGGCGCGTTCGGGTGCTCCCCACTGGACCGCAGGGTGCCGTCGTCGTACTGGCGCCGGCTCTCCAGCACGGCGGCCGTCCCGGCCAGCGCCAGGGTGAGCCCGACCAGCAGACCGAACGGCCACCAGCGCAGGTCGACGAACGGCCGCATCTGCTGAGCCCACGCGATGGGGGAGAACCAGCTCAGTGCGCTGCCCGCGTTGTCGATCACGTCGCCGATGCCGCGGACGACGGCCGCGGTGGCCAGCACGCCCATCGCGGCGCCCGTCGCCGTGCGGGCCTGGCGCCAGAGCTGCGCCGTGACGGCCGCGACGGCGCCGAACACCATCGACACCCCGGTGATACCGAGGCACATCGCCGCACTGTCGGCCACGCCGAATCCGGTCGCCACCAGTCCCAGCGTCATGGTGACGGCCAGCACCGCGTTGACGATCGCGACCAGCGCCAGCGCCGCACCGGTGCGCGCGTAGCGCCCGACCACCGACGACATCACCAATTCCGCTGCGCCGCTTTCCTCCTCGGTGCGAGTGTGCCGGATCACGGTCAGGATGGACATGATCGCCGTGGCGACGATCAAGGTCAGCATGAGCTCGTTGGCCACCATGGCGCCGAGGTCGGTCTCGTTGCCGCCGAACATGGGGCCACCCAGCATCAGCCCGGCCGGGGTCTTGAGCAGGTTCACCCGCGCGAGTCGTTGGGGCTCTTCGGGATAGGCGAGCTTGATCGCGTTCGGGGCGTACACCATCATCAGCGTCAGCACCCACACCCAGACGCAGAGCCGGACGCGGTCGCGGCGCAGCGCCAGCGCAAGCATGCTGCCCACACCGGTCAGAACCCGTGCCGGCGGCTGCGCGTGGCGCGCGACGGTTGCCGTACCTGGTGTCGCCGGCCCAGCGGCTCCGGTGGTCATCGGTCCGCCCCCTGATATTCGCGCAGGAACATGTCCTCCAGGGATGCCGGAGATACCGTCAGCTCCTCTATACCCAGATCGGTGAGCTGGTCCATCGTGCGGTCCAGGTCGTTGCGATCCACCGAGAAGGTGCTCTTACCGTCATGGCTGCTGAAGTCGTGCACGAACGGCGTCGCGTCGAGCCCATCGTTGCCGGATCGGGTCCGCACCGTCACGGTGGTGCGCATCAGGTGCCGCAGCTCGTCGAGTGTTCCCGACTTCACCGCGCGGCCGGACCTGATGATCGTGACGGTGTCACAGAGCTGCTCGACTTCGGCGAGGATATGACTGGACAGCAGTACCGCCGCACCACGCTCGGCGACCTCGTGGACGCACTGCTGAAATGCCTTCTCCATCAACGGGTCCAACCCCGAGGTCGGTTCGTCCAGGATGTAGAGCTCGGCGTCGCTGCTGAACGCCGCGACCAGGGCCACCTTCTGCCGGTTGCCCTTGGAATAGGTGCGGGCCTTCTTGTTCGGGTCGAGCTCGAAGCGCTCGATCAGCTCGTGACGGCGTTTCTGGTCGGCTCCGCCCCGCAGTCGGGCCAGGAAGTCGATGGCCTGGCCGCCGGTCAGATTCGGCCACAGCGTGACGTCGCCCGGCACGTAGGCGATCCGTTTGTGCAGGGCGACCGCGTCGTGCCAGGGATCGCCGCCGAGGAGCCGCACCGTGCCGGAATCGGCACGCAGCAGGCCCAGCAGCACCCGGATGGTGGTGGACTTGCCCGCGCCGTTCGGTCCGAGGAAGCCGCTGACGTCGCCCGGTGCGACCGTCAGGTCCAGTCCGTCCAGCGCCCTGGTACGGCCGAAAGACTTTGTCAGATTGCGTATTTCGACGACGGGTGTGGTGGTGTCAACCCGCTGTAGAGACGTCGCCGTCATGTGCCTCTCCTTGATCGGAACTTGCGGTAGTGCGGTGTTCTGCCTCGGCCAGGAATGCATCGAACATGGTGGTGTCGGCCATCAGGCCCTCGGTGAAGACCTCGAGGGCGGGCAGCACCATGTCCTCGCTGTAGTCGCGCAGTACGGCGCGCAGATCGGTCGGATTGTCGTGCAGTTGCAGATAGAGCAGAAAGCCGCCGCCGCCGGTCATGGCCAGATATTTGGCCCTGGCGCTCGGGTGGCGGCTGGGTTTGACGGTTCCGGCCCGGACCCCCTCTTCGAGGTACTCCTCGGCGTTGTCGATCATGCGACGCCACAACATCTTTGCCAGGTCGCCACCCGACTGCATGCTGCGCACCAGGTAGGCCATCATCGGCGCGAACGACTCGATGTCCGCCATCGCCGCGAACCAGGTCGCCGGATCGCTGGACCGTATTGCCTCTGACTTCTCGCTGCGGATCTCCTCGGCGATGTATTCGTCGCAGGCCTTGCGGAGGCCCTCTTTGGACCCGAAGTGGTGGATCACCAGGGCGGCACTGACACCCGCGGCTTCGGCAATCGCCCGCAGGCCGGTGTCGAACCCGCGTTGGCCGAACAACTCGATCGCGGCGTCGCGAATCCGGGCTGTCGTCGTCAGGTCCTGCGCTGAACGCACGTTTAGTACGTTAAACGTGTGTTCAGCCCGCCGTCAAGGGGTCGGCCCGCTGGTTCTTCAGGATTTTTCAGCGCCTTCTCGAGGCGCTGTGCTGCGTTACCCGCGCAGCTGGGGCAGAAGCCGTCCATGTCAGGCCCGATCTGCTGGACGTACACCTCGTCCATGCCTGCCTTCAGATACGACCGAACCTGGGCGGCGTGCTTGTCTGCGTCGGGCCCACAGGTGATGATCTCGGCCACCTTGTCCCGTGGCACCAGCGTCATGGCATCGGCGAAGTCGCGTGGACGCGGCAACACCTGGGCGAGCTGACCTGGCAGCTGCTCGTTGGCCCACAGCCGGTGTGCGACTTACAGTCCCTTGTCGGCGTCGCGGTCCCAGCTGACCTTGGTGCCGCCCTGAACCGGCTTGTCGCCGCCGCCCGCACTGCGAAACGTCTGAACCAGTTCGGCGTCCGGCATCGCGAGGGAGTAACCTGCGCCGATCCGGCCGGCCAGCCGCGCGGCCTGCGGACCGAAACCCGACACGTAGATCGGCACGGGCTGCTCTGGACGGGTGTAGATGCGCGCTTCCTGAACTTCGTAGTACTCGCCGTGATGGTTGACCTCGTCGCCGCTGTGCAACGAGCGAATCACCGCGACCGCCTCTTCGAGCATCTGGTGGCGCACATCGATCGGCGGTCAGGGGTCGCCGAGGATGTGTTCGTTCAGCGCCTCACCGCTGCCCGACCCCGAGCACGAATCGGCCGTCTAACTGCACCGCCGCGGTGGCCGCGGCCTGGGCGATGATCGCCGGGTGGATCCGCACGGTCGGGCAGGTGACAGCCGTCGACACCGGCAGCGATGTGGCCTCGGACAGAGCGCCGATGACGCCCCAAACAAACGGGCTCTGGCCCTGCTCGTCATTCCGGGGATGAAAGTGGTCCGAGATCCACGGCGCGTCGAACGCGGCTGCCTCCGCGCGTTTGGCCTGGTCGATCAGCTGTGCCGGACCGAGCTGCTCGCAGGAGAAGAAGTACCTGATGCTCGCCGTCGCCATGAACTACCCGCTTTCCGGCAGGACATGCACAGCCAACGACGTGCCCGCACTTCGGTTGCGGCGCAGATGTTTCGGTGTGGGCCATTGAGGAGTCCACCACCGATCACTGGATCAGCCCGTTCAGCACACCCCGCGCCAGTTGGCGGTCTAGCAGCGGGCCGTGACCTGATTCCAACGCAGACCACATACTCCGGTTCAGCTGATGTTTTACAACGGAGATGGAGGGGACATTCCGTCGAGGGCGGAAACACGGAGCCCCGACAGCGTGGTGGACCAGTCCAACGGCAGAAGAGGGGTGTGCGTGGCAACGGTCGATGTGTCGGTGTCCTCTGGCGTCGAGCCCGAGCGCGCCTGGGCGCTGGCTTCGGACCTGCATCGCTTCGATGAGTGGCTGACGATCTTCGGCGGCTGGCGCAGTGAGGTGCCGTCCAAGATCGAAGTGGGCACGTGTGTGTCGTCGCTGATCAAGGTCAAGGGTTTCCGCAACGTCGTGCACTGGACGGTGACCCGTTACGAGGAGCCCCACGTGATCGCACTCTGCGGCCGCGCCCGCGGTGGCATCCAGATCTCGCTGACGATGACGGTCACCGACAACCACCCGGGCTCGACGTTCCATCTCGTCGCCGAGCTGTCGGGCGGCCTGCTCAGCGGGCCGATCGGACGGCTTGTCGCCAGGGTTCTCGAGTCCGACGTGCGCAAGTCGGTCAACAATCTCGCCGCGCTGACCAGCAGAGTAGGGCGAGAGGATCGGCGCTGACGTGCACGACCTAGTCGCGAGCGGCTACCAGCAGGCCGTCACCGAGCGGCACCAGCGCCGGGGTGAGCCGTTCGTCCTCGGCGATCAGGCGGGCCGCCTCACGCACCGCCAGCACCTCGGCGTCGTGCGCATCCGGGTCGCCGGCCCGGCCGCCCAGCGCCGCCCGATGCACCACAATGGCGCCGCCGGGGCGCAGCAGCCGTATCCCTTCCACCACGAACTCGGGCTGGTCCGCCGGGTCCGCGTCGAGAAAGACGAGGTCGTAGGACTCGTCGGCCAGCCGCGGCAGGACGTCCTGCGCACGCCCGCTGATCAGCCGGGTGCGCGACGGCCCGATCCCGGCCTCCGTGAACGCCTGCTTGGCGAGCCGCTGATGCTCCGGCTCGACGTCGATCGTGGTCAGAACGCCGTTGTCGGGCATGCCCGACAACAGCCACAGCCCGCTCACGCCCACGCCAGTGCCGACTTCGGCGACGGCTTTGCCGCCGGTCAGCTTGGCGAGCACGCTCAGCAGCGCACCCACGGCGGGGCTGACCGCGCCCGCTCCGATGTCGTCGGCACGCTCCCGCGCGGCCGCGACGATGGAGTCCTCAGACATCGACTCCTCGGCGTGCGTCACGATGGACTCGGCCCGGCTCGGCCGCGCCTGACCCGGCTTTTCGTCGGTGCTGGCCATTCCCGCAGCGTAAAGCCAATCCGGGCGTGCACTGTGCAGGCGCGCCCGACGCCGCCCGGGTGGACAGGTACCACCCGCGACTCGCCCGGGCGGCGCGGGCCGGTGTTCTTTTCCTACATGGCGTTTCCCCAGGAAGGCGGGCCCGCCGCAAGCATTCTCAGGAAATGTTCAGTTTGCTCATATGCCACCCTCACCACGGTAGGCAACGGTTAGCCCATGGAACACGGCGGCAGCTGGCGCTCTGGGAATAACCACGTCGACCGGCGCGTTGCGCGCGATGTTGAGTTGACTGTTGTAGAAGAGAGCCGCGACGGCGCCCCTGATTCCGGGGAGCCGCTCGCGCCACGAGTATCCGATTGGGAGGATCCAACGACCACCACGACGATCGCACCTACGACGATGTCGCATCTTGAGCAATTTGCCGACGCGGACTGGGTCGAGCCTTCTGACGATCTGCAGGGAACCGCGGTGTTCGACGCCACGGGTGACAAGTCTGCGATGCCGTCGTGGGACGAACTCGTCCGCCAGCACGCCGACCGCGTGTACCGGCTGGCGTACCGCCTCTCGGGAAATCAGCATGACGCCGAGGACCTGACCCAGGAGACGTTCATCCGCGTCTTCCGCTCGGTGCAGAACTACCAGCCCGGCACCTTCGAGGGCTGGCTGCACCGCATCACCACCAACCTGTTCCTGGACATGGTCCGCAGGCGCGGCCGCATCCGGATGGAGGCGCTGCCCGAGGACTACGACCGCGTCCCCGCCGACGAGCCGAATCCGGAGCAGATCTACCACGACTCCCGCCTCGGCCCCGATCTGCAGGCCGCGCTGGATTCACTGCCGCCGGAGTTTCGCGCCGCAGTGGTGCTGTGCGACATCGAGGGTCTGTCCTACGAGGAGATCGGCGCCACGCTGGGCGTCAAACTGGGTACCGTACGCAGCCGCATCCACCGCGGACGTCAGGCACTGCGTGATTACCTGGCCAGCCATCCCGGCAGCCCGGCGGAGTCCTTGGATTACCGGGCGAACTCCGCCTGAGCGGTTCGCGGGTGTGGGCCGACGTGTCCCGCGCTACATTCGAATTAGCACTGTTCGATGCGACGCTTCAACGAGAGGGGCTGGGTGATGGGTGACCCGGGGCATGTGTTTCGCCGCGCCTTCTCCTGGCTGCCTTCGTCATTTGCCTCACAGAGTGATGCGCCGGTGGGTACGCCGCGACAGTTCGGGTCCACCGAACACCTGTCCACCGAGGCCATCGCCGCCTTCGTCGATGGTGAGCTGCGGATGAATGCGCACCTCCGTGCGGCCAGCCACCTGGCGATGTGCCCGCAGTGCGCCAACGAGGTCGAGGCGCAGGGCCAGGCTCGTGCGGCGCTGCGCGATTCCTGCCCGATCGTTATCCCCAGCTCGCTGTTGAGAATGTTGTCGCAGATTCCGCATCGCCGCGACGACGCCGAACCGTCGCAGAGCACCCTGACCAACCAGTTAGCTGACGACGCGAATCGGCGCCGGCGTAAGCGCCGGTAAGGTGGATGCCGAGTCGATCAGCGGCCGGCGACGACCGACAGCGCGCGTGCTGCCGTGCATTCAGAAGAGGATGACAACCGGGTGACCAATCAGGACCAGTCCAGCGACACCCATCGCCTGGAGCCGCGCCCTGTCTCGCGACCGCCCGTCGATCCGGCGGCGCGACGTGCGTTCGGCCGACCCGACGGCGTCAACGGATCCTTCGTGGGTCTGGACAACCATCGCGACCAGGGTGAGTACACGCCGCGAGATCAGGCGCCCGACCTGGTGCTCGAAGAGGCGTTCGGCAGGCCTTATCCCGGCGGTGAGTCGTTGCAGCGCCATCCCGCCGACGCCGGGGCTCTGGACGCCGAGCGCGACAAGGACACCCCGGAAACCCCTGACGACCCGTGGCGCGACCCTGGCGCACCGGCGGTTCTCGGCACACCGGCCGTGACCCAGCCCGCCCCGGCGCCGTCCACCGTCAACGCCGGCAAGCTCGGTGTACGTGACGTGCTATTCGGCGGGCGGGTGTCGTGGGCCGCGCTGGCGATCCTGGCGGTTATCGCCCTGGTCATCGGCATCGCGGGCGGATGGGTGGGCCGTAAGACCGCCGAGGTCGTCGAGGCGTTCACGACGTCCAAAGTGACGCTGTCGACCGGCGACAACACCGAGCAGCCCGCTGGCCGGTTCGCCAAGGTCGCGGCGTCCGTCGCGAACTCCGTGGTGACCGTCGAGGCGGTCAGCGACAGCGCGGGCTCGCAGGGGTCCGGCGTCGTCGTCGACGGCCGCGGCTACATCGTCACCAACAATCACGTGATCTCCGAGGCCGCGACCAACCCCAGTCAGTTCAAGACGACCGTGGTCTTCAACGACGGCAAAGAGGTCCCGGCCAACCTGGTCGGGCGCGACCCCAAGACCGACGTGGCCGTGCTGAAGGTCGACAACGTCGACAACCTGACGGTCGCCCGGTTCGGTGACTCCGACAAGCTGCGGGTCGGCGACGAGGTCATCGCGGCCGGCGCCCCGCTGGGTCTGCGCAGCACCGTGACCCACGGCATCATCAGCGCGCTGCACCGCCCGATCCCGCTCTCCGGCGACGGCTCGGACACCGACACCGTCATCGACGGCGTGCAGACCGACGCGTCGATCAACCACGGCAACTCCGGCGGCCCGCTGATCGACATGGACTCTCAGGTGATCGGCATCAACACCGCCGGAAAGTCGCTGTCGGACAGCGCAAGCGGCCTCGGCTTCGCGATCCCGGTCAACGAGGTGAAGGCCACCGTCGACACACTGATCAAAGACGGCAGGATCGCCCACCCCACGCTGGGCCTGACCGCACGATCGGTGAGCAACGACCTCGCCTCCGGTGCCCAGGTGGCCAACGTGAAGGCCGGTGGTCCCGCCGAGAAGGCCGGCATCCTGGAGAACGATGTCGTGGTCAAGGTCGGCAACCGCAGAGTCGCCGACGCCGACGATTTCGTCGTCGCGGTCCGGCAGTTGACCATCGGGCAGGACGCGCCGATCGAAGTGATGCGCGCTGGCCGCCCGGTCACGCTGACGGTCAACCCCACCGCCGACAACAGCGCCTAAATGTTCGCCAACGTCGGCTGGGGCGAGATGCTGGTGCTGGTGATTGCCGGCCTGGTGATCCTCGGGCCCGAGCGGCTGCCCGGCGCGATCCGGTGGACGTCGAACGCGCTGCGTCAGGCGCGTGACTATGTCAGCGGTGCCACCAGCCAGCTGCGCGAAGACCTCGGGCCGGAGTTCGAGGATCTGCGCGAACCGCTCAGCGATCTGCAGAAGCTGCGCGGCATGACGCCGCGCTCCGCGTTGACCAAACACCTGCTCGACGGCGACGACTCGATCTTCACGGCGTTCGACAAACCGGTGAAGCCGCAGGATATCGTCGCGTCACCGCCCGCGGCGCAGCGGTCGCCTGCCGAGCCGGCGCCCCAGGCCGAGCCGGATCAGAAGCCGGCGCAGGGCACCCCCTTCGACGCCGACGCGACGTAGTTACTGGTGGGCTGAGTGGGATGTCGCCGGCCGGGCGGCTCCGGCGGGATCAAGGCCGAGCGACATGCCGGCCAGACCGCGCTTGCGGGCCGACAACGCGTCGGCGATGCTGCGCATTTCCTTACCGGCCGCCGAGTCGGGCGCGCTGAGCACCAGCGGAACCCCGGCGTCGCCGGCCGTCACCAGCGCGGCG
>JAOPWF010000868.1 GCA_025965815.1 Mycobacterium sp. | reverse complement strand
CCACACCTACCAGGCCGAGCTGTTCCACACGGCGAACCGCAGTACCGCTATCGGCCTCCCCTACGCGGCCTCCCGCCTGGTCGGCGCCCTCCTGCCGCTGGGCGCACTCACCCTGCTGTCCGCCATTGGATCCGGCGGCCTCTACACCTGCTGCGCCTTGCTGTTATGCGCCACGGCCCTCACCATTCGGCTGCTCGGGCCCCGCACCAACAATCAACAACTCGACAGCATCTGATGGTGGCTTCCCTGAGGCCAGCGTGATTGTGACCCAACGCATCTGCTATGAGCGCGTGGCGAGGATCAAGAGGGTATCCCCGCCCACCGATACGCCGTTTGAACCGATACGCTCAGCGAGCCTGCCTCGTAGCTCGGATGCCTTCTCGGCGGCGAGGATGAGGTGGTTTGAATAGGTGAACACGAGGTCAAGCCACTCCTCCCGAGAATAGTGGGCGCACCGCGGATACTTGCGGTCCTCGGCTGTGAACCCTGAGTCCGTGATTGAGGCGATGAGGCGATCGGTGCTGCCATCGGTCTCGACGAGACCGTTCGATGTGCTGTCGACAAGGGGCGACCCCGGATCCATGTAGTCGCGGTATATCTCCGCGAAGTCGCCGTGTGTGGGATCGGTCGGGAAGAGGCGGTTCCACATCAATGCAAGATTGCCGCCGCGAGAAAGGAGTCCATGGACTTTGGGCAACGCGATCGCAGGATTCACCCAATGAAAGGACTGGGCGAACACGATCAGATCAAAGCCGCGCCCCGCCGGGTCCCAGTTCTCGAACGTGCCCATCTCTGTGCGTATGCCCTTTCCCCGCGCAATTTCCGCCATCCGCGGATCCGGCTCAACCGCAAGGACATCAGCCCCTCTCCGGAGCAGTTGTTCGGCAGCGATGCCCGTACCTGCGCCGACATCGAGCACCCGTCGAGCGCCCCAAGGCAGAAGGTCATCGATCAGCTGATCAGGGTAACGCGGCCTGCGCGCATCGTAGATTCGCGCCGCGGCACCAAATGAATCCGCGCGCGCACGGTCAGCATATAGATGTGCGTGTGGCTGCATACTCGTGAGCCTACGCCGACGTATCACCTTGCTGTACAGGGTCTTTGGTGTGCCTGCAGATATTCCGGTTAGCGGGTATGGAGCCTTGATGCTTACTGGAATCGTTCAGCATGGTTCGAAACGGAACGCTAGCTGGTGCCCAGTGGGTCGATCGTCCAGGCGGTGTACACCACTGCGGCCCCGACGGTGGCCGTCGTGACGAAGTCAATACCCTTGCTGCGCACCACAAGTAGTCCGGCTCGATCATCGGTCAGCGTCAGCCGCAGCACCGCCGCCACGCCGACGCCGATGCCGATCAACAGCGCACCCCGGCGCCAGAAGTCTGCGATGACCAAACCGAAAGCGGCAATGAAGATCAGGCCCACCAAGAGGATCGGCCACTGTCTGGTAAGCACTTTGCGGGCGAAGGCCCGAACGTTCACCACTGTCCGCTCTTCGCGCGAGCGCTCATCGCCGCCTCGGCGAGTTCGACGACGTTCGTCAGCAGGAACGCACGTGTCAGCGGGCCGACCCCGCCGGGATTCGGCGACACGTACTTGGCCACGTCCCAGACTTCGGGCGCGACGTCGCCGACCAGGCCGTCCTCGGTGCGCCTCACCCCCACATCGATGACCGTGGCGCCGGGCCGGACCATCTCCGCGGTCACCATGTGCGGGACACCGACCGCGGCGACGATGATGTCGGCCTGAGCGGTCAGCTCCGGCAGATGCCGGGTCGCGGTGTGGCACAACGTGACCGTCGCGTTTTCCGATCGGCGGGTGAGCAGCAACCCGAGCGGGCGGCCGACGGTGACGCCGCGGCCGATCACCACCACGTTGGCACCGGCGATCTCCACCTCGTAGCGCCGCAGCAGATGCACGATGCCCCGTGGCGTGCACGGCAACGGGGCGGGCGTGCCCAGCACCAGCCTGCCCAGGTTCGTCGGATGCAGCCCGTCGGCGTCCTTGCCGGGGTCGACCCGTTCCAGCGCGGCGTTCTCGTCGAGGTGCTTGGGCAGCGGCAGCTGAACGATGTAGCCGGTGCACTCCGGGTTCGCGTTCAACTCGTCGATGGTCTCGTCCAGCTTGGCCTGGCTGACGTCGGCGGGCAGGTCACGGCGGATGGAGGTGATGCCGACCTTGGCGCAGTCGGCGTGCTTGCCGCGCACATAGGCCTGTGAGCCGGGATCGTCGCCGACCAGGATGGTGCCCAGCCCCGGTGTGCGGCCCGCCGCGGTCAAGGCAGCTACCCGTTCCTTCAGGTCGACGAAGATCTCGTCGCGCGTCGCCTTGCCGTCCAGCGTTACAGCAGCCACGCGCTCCATTCTGACACCGCGTTCGTTGACACCGCGCACGGCCGAGTGTTGGCTCCCGGTATGAACAGCCCGGCGGATGTGTTCACTCCCGCCACGCTCGGCCCGATCACACTGCGGAACCGCATCATCAAGGCGGCGACGTTCGAGGCGTCGACCCCCGACGCCCTGGTGACCGACGATCTCATCGAGTACCACCGGCTGCCCGCCGCCGGCGGCGTCGGCATGACCACCGTCGCCTACTGCGCGGTCTCCCCCGGCGGGCGCACCGAGGGCCGGCAGATATGGATGCGACCCGAGGCCGTCAACGGCCTGCGCAAGCTCACCGACGCGATCCACGCCGAGGGCGCCGCGATCAGTGCACAGATCGGCCACGCCGGCCCGGTCGCCGACGCCCGGTCGAACAAGGCGAAGGCGCTGGCACCGGTCCGGTTCTTCAACCCGATCGCGATGCGCTTCGCCAAGGCCGCGACCCGCGCGGACATCGACGATGTCATCGCCGCGCACGCCGACGCCGCGCGCTTCGCCATCGACTCGGGCTTCGACGCCGTCGAAATCCACCTGGGCCACAACTACTTCTGTAGCGCGTTTCTG
>JAOPWF010000866.1 GCA_025965815.1 Mycobacterium sp. | reverse complement strand
GGCGGCGAAGACGTTCGTCGTGTCATAGATGTCCCATGTAACGTTTCCCGAGGTCACCTGGGCCTTCATCTTCGAATTGTCGGATGGGCCGTCCTGCAGGATCTTCGCGCCGGACTCTTTCGCGAAGGGGGTGATGGCTGCGGCCATCTGGCCGTCCTGATAAATGCCCCCGTACGACACGAAGGTCAGCGTGGTTCCGCTCAGCGCGTTTGCTTTGACGGTTCCAGCTTTGGCAGGCCCGCTTCCCAAATCCACGCTTTTTTCGGATGCCCCGGATCCGGATCCTCCGCAACCGGCGAGGATCAACGATGTGGCGACCACGACGCTCACCGCACCAAGCTTCGTCGCTCGGCTCTTCTTCGAATCGTGCATAGGAATCTCCCTTTTTCTTACGACCCATCCAATGTCTCGGGGGCCGGTCCCGGATCTCGTTTTCCGATGTATGAGGCACAGATCGCCGAGAAGAACTGCTATGTCGTCACTCAATGAGTGGGCGGACTGATGATCCACAGCACTTCTGCTCGAACGTCGCTGTCATTTCGAACGGTGTGCAACGTCGAGGTCGAGTACTCGGCGCTGTCGCCGTCCTCCAGCGGGTAGTCGGCCCCGTCAAGCACCAGGGTGACGGCTCCGGCGACGACGACGAGCATCTCCTGCGCGTCTCCGTGCGTGTACGGGTCGCCGGCGTTGCCCCCTGGCAGGAACTCGGCCGCGTAGACCTCGAGGTTGAGCAAGGGTGTCTGTGACAGCAGGTATTTGGATGTCAGGTTGCCGGCATGAATCTCAAGGCGGTCCGCCCTGCGCAGGATCTTGTGATCGTTCACGCTCTCATCGCTGAACAGGTCCGGAAGCGTGATGCGCAGCCCGTCGGCCAACTTGCGGAGAGTGCCGATGCTCGCGTTGACCTGGCCGCGCTCCAGCTGACTGAGGAAGCCGGGTGAGGTCTGTGCCTGCAGCGCCAATGCACGTAGGCTCATCCGCCGCGCCGTGCGGAACGCTCGGATGCGCAGACCCAGCGATTCCGCCGGCCCGAGGTCGTCACCTTTCGACAACCCGCTGCGCCAGATCGACCATGCGAACATCCCATCGCTCGATAAGACACAGAGTGTTCTGTGCGAACGAACACTCTGTTCTGTCGAACCTAGCGATTTGGGAGATGGCACACAAGAGTTTGCGGCGCATGGGTTTACCCGCACGGTTGAGCAAAGGGGACCGACTTCAGCGGTTGGTCGACCAGTGCCGACTTCATCGCAGTCTTGGCCCAGGGTGCGGCATCGCCGACCTCACAGCAGTACCGCGAGGTTGGCGCGCATCGTGTGTTGTGCTGACACCTCGAGCGGGGCGCCAATCGATCCATGGTGAACTGCCAGTTCCGCCGTGCCGCCCAGCTGCTTGCGCCCAGCGACGCGCACAGCACGGCGAACAAAACGGCGATTCAACCCACAGCCTCGAGTCGATTCCGCCAATGGTCGGCTCGCGTAGTCCGTTTACCGCATAGGTCGTCGGGACGGACGGATGAAGGACCTGGAAGGGCGTGGCCGTTGTCTCGACGGGATAGATGCCGCCGGATGAGACCAACTGCAGCATCAGCAAGGCCAGGGAGATGGCCCTGCCGACCGCGGTGCCGACCGCAGTCGAACGACGGGCACATCGAGTCGTCGACGGGCGTGTCGGTCTGCGTCTACGACTCGACCGAGGCTGGCCCTCGACCCGCTCTACGCCACTGAGGTGGGCGAGCGGGCGTCGCCGAATCCGTTCGACTTCTGCGCCGTCGGCATCGAGCGGGAGTTCGAAGAAGGCCGACGATTCGTGGTTGTCGATGAAGACGAACCGGGCTGGACCCACTTGCGCGACGCCTGAGGCGTTGAACGGCACCTTGCCGTTGTTCTCGCCGAACGGCGTCGGCTTGACCTTCCGTCGGCCGATACCACTCGCGGCACGTTGGATTGTGTGAAACGCAACGGCGACTCTGGCGGTCCAGTTCTCCAGGTCGTCCTCCCGACCAACGCCATGCCGAGTCGCCGGGCCTGCTACTCGGTGCGCTCGGATCGACTCACGCGGCAACGATCACTCCACTGCATTTGTGCTGTCTTGACCCCGAGTTGGTGTTGTTACGTAGCAGAATGCAGGCGATGGCGACACTCAACGTGCACTTCGCGAAGCCACCGGTTGTCGCCGCCGATTCCTCTGGCACTCCCCGGCGGGATGATGGACCAGCTACGTGACTGAGGAGTTGCGCGGATGCCAACTAGCCAGAACGAGAAGCTCATTCGGGCGCACTCCGCATGGTCGAAGAGGACGACTACGGGGGGTCGGATCACTCCTGACCGACGACGTGACATAGACGATCATGCCGATCGCGTATACATGGACCGGTCGCGGCTCGGTGGAGTCCATGGCCAGTTCGGCGGGTGGCAGTAGACGGCATGACGAAAGCTCCAAAGTTGTGATCACGAACTGGTTCACCGACGGGGAGCAATTGTTGCGTGGAGTACCAGCACAAACCTCATTCTCGGGCGGCTCGGACTGCGCAGGACTATCGACGGCTGCTGCTTGACTGTGCACGTGCGGGATGGCCGGTTCGACGCGATCCGCGAGTACATCAAATCCTCCAGCATTCCAGCGTCCCTCTTGGTCTACATCCCGGTGCGGGTGCTGCCCTATGCCAGCAACAAGAAGCTGGTCCGGTCGTGACCTCCTAACCGGCCCGCGGGCGCCGAGATAGCACTGTAAATCTGGATGCCCTCCAGTGGGATCGTCGAGACCTGGATTGCGAACCGCCAGTAAAGTACTGCGAACGGCCTGCTCGACGCTGTTCAAAGCTGGAATGAGCGCAGCCCTGAAGACGATTCAAGCAGAATCGCCAGTGGCTAGCCTGACCGCGGTATCACCGAAGTGGACCTCCGCTTCCTGGCTGGGGCGACGGGTTTGGGCTGTGAACACCGCCGCCGTAGTGCGGCCCATCTCGTCGACAATGGCGTATCAGGTCGTCATGTGGATGGGTCCGTTGTCACCTCGTTCATACTCAGGTTCGGTGACCGGCCGACGCCGAGCAGGCCGTGAGAATCCTCGCCGTCATTGAACCGCCAGCTCGGCGTCAAGGTCTAGCGGTCGAGCACCTGAGTCAGCCTAAAGTGTCCTGGTGGCTGTCACCCGCATTGAGGTACGCACCGCGGTCGGGTGTCCAAACGCGGAACCCGCCAGAAAGGTCGTCGCAGACTGCCTCGACGTCCTGGGCGTCGATGTGCCGATCATCGACGTCGTAGGGCATTACCCCTCACCAACGGTTCTTATCGAGGGTGTCGACGTAATGCGACCTGAGTCCGGACCGCCAGCCGGCGACGCATGCCGGCTAGACCTGCCGACCCCGCAGCGTGTCCTCGACGCACTCCGCGCCAGCCTACGCACTGACTAACGCACCGCTTGGCTTGGATTGGTGCTGTCCGTCGGTTCAGGCGCAAATCCTGACTCACACGCGCGACAAAATGACGGACGATTGTCGATTCAAGACGGCGACCGTTGGTGCATTTGGTTGGTCTTGGAAACCTACGACCTGCTGGCCCTTGCGGGCCACCGTAAGCAATGGACCTCTCGCACCGCGGCCCTTCTTCCATGGCTAGCCCGGGGATATGATGAAGAGCGGGTCGGTGGAACCGAGATGGCAGCGCTCCGCGTCCTACGGCACGGCGTCGGTCAGGTTGGACCGTTGGACTTGGCCGGCTTCGCAGCACCGAGGGATCTTGGATCAGTCGGACGGTTCCGGGTGACGGGTTGGAGAGCTGCGCAGTACAGGGGTTTTGATGATGAACTTGAAGAAATTCGCGACCGACGCCGCGATCGCCGGCGCACTGGCCTTTACCGTCTTGGGACTGGGAACGGGCGTGGCGAACGCCGATCCAGCTTCACCTCAGCCAGCGGTGATGACGTCGAAGCTCGATGGATTTGGGTTGGATGATTGGGGAGGCCCAGGCCCCGGCTGGGGCTACGGGGATGGTGGACCCGGCTACGGCTACGGCGGTGGACCCGGGTACGGCTACGGCGGTGGGCCCGGCGGCGCCTGTGCTTGGATACCGCCAGTGGTGGCGGTTTGGATACCGCCGGCGGCCTGTGGAGGATAAGCCAACTTAACCGCGTTGTGCTCTAACGGCGCGTCGGTTCTATGGGCCTCCGGGCCGGCTTGGCGTCGGCTCCGCGGTATTCCTTAGGCGCTAACGGAACTCGGGCGCCGCCTTGGCCGTCGATACTGGCGACAACGAGCATCACGGCTGCCGACAGGAAGCCGGACGGCGTTGTACTGCCCCTGTTCGTGGGAGTGGGCCTCGACGACGATGTGGGCGACCAGGTAAACAACGTCTAAACCTTCGACAACGGCCTTGCGGCCAGTGCCGCCGCGGACGCACTCTCAAGAATGGGCCGGGCAAGGGGAGGACCGCCAACGTTTCGCGAGAGGCGTCGGGTGTTCGATGGTGTGCTTGACCGTGCCGCCATCGATGGCGACATGCCGCCCACTGGGAGTGGCCTACACCCCGCTGTGGTTAAAGCCATCGAGGACATTGCCCGCGCCTCACCGAACATTTCCGCCGATATGGTCGTGAGGGCACACAACGCGT
>JAOPWF010000740.1 GCA_025965815.1 Mycobacterium sp. | reverse complement strand
GGTGCTTACGCCACACGCTGTCGCAGCGCTCCAGGATGTAGGGAATCCAGCCGATGCCGCCCTCGGACAGCCCGATCTTGAGGTTCGGATGCCGGTACAGGGTGTTGGAGAACAGCCAGTCCGTCATCGCGGTCATCGACATGGTGCCCATCAGCGTGACGAAGACCGCGAACGGCGCGTCGGCCGCGATCGGCGGCGGGAAGCCACCGGAACCGAAGTGCTGCGCCAGCACCAGGCCGGTCTCCTCCATCGCCGAGAGCAGCGGATCCCAGTGGTCGGAGTGCACCGACGGCAACCCCAGCCGGTCCGGCAGGTCCGGGAACGTGACGCACTTGGCGCCCTTGGCGGCGACGCGGTGCACCTCGGCCACGCTGGCCTCCAGGTCCCAGAACGGCAGCATCGCGACGGGGATGAACCGGTCCGGCGCCGTCGCGGCCCACTCGTCGAGGTGGAAGTCGTTCCAGGCCGCCGAGCAGAGCCTGGCCAGCTCCTTGTCCTCGCCCTCGGCGAACACCGCGCCGGCGAACCGCGGGAACGACGGGAAGCAGGTCATCGCCTGCACGCCGTCGATGTCCATGTCGGCAACGCGGGCCTTGGGGTCGTAACAGCCGGGGATCATGTCGTCGTAGCGCACCGGCTCGATGCCGTACTCCTCCGGCTTCTTGCCGGCCACGGCGTTCAGCCCGATGTAGGGGTAGATGCGCCCTTCGTACTCCCACACCTGGCACATCTGGCCGGTGTCGGGTCGCGCCCACTCGATGATTTTCGGCCCAGCCTCCAGGTACTTCTTCGGCAGCCGATCGCTCCACACCTTGGGGTGCTCGATCAGATGGTCGTCGACGGAGATGAGCTCCATCCAGGGCTGCAAGGGCATCGGTGCCTCCTCATTGGACGATCGGTGACTTGCTGACGGGCACCCATATGGAGTACCCAAATCGGAAAACATTTAATTATTTAGCTGTGAGTCTAGTCACGCCGGTCGGCGCCAGCAAGAGACGCCGGCCGCCCAGCTGTCTCACAGCAATTTGGCCTCGGCAGCGAGCCGATCCCAGTGCAGACCCGGGCCGCCGAAGATGACCTCGTCGGTGCGCGCGCGCTTCAGATAGAGGTGCGCGGAGTCTTCCCAGGTGAAGCCGATGCCGCCGTGAATCTGCAGGTTGCCGTGCGCGGCGCTGCGCAGTCCCTCGGAGCAGACGGCCTTGGCCATGCTGGCCCGCCAGCTGATTTCGCCCGCGCGGTCGCCAGCCCGATCACCACTGCCGTCGTCCATCGACCGCAGTGCCGCTTGGGAAGCCGACCGGGACCATTCGAGGTCGACCAGCATGTCGGCGCACCGGTGTTTGATGGCCTGGAAGCTTCCGATCGGACGGCCGAACTGCTCGCGGGTGCGGGCGTAGTGGCTGGCGATCTCCAGTACCCGCTCGTGCGCCCCGACCTGCTCGGCGGACAGCACGGCGATGGCGCGGTCGACGTTGCGGCCGATCACGTCGTCGACCGGGCCGTCACCGGTCAGTCGCCGCGCGGGCGCGTCGGTGAACTCGATCGTCGCCATCGGCCGGGTCCCGTCGAGCACCCGTTCGGCGTCGACCGTCACGCCCGCTGCGTCGGCGCCGAGCAGGAACACCGCGGGCTCCCCGTCCACACTCGCGACGACGACCAGATCGTCGGCGGCGTTGCCGTTGAGCACGTGGCGCGCGATACCGGCCAGCGTCCAGCCGTCGCCGCCGGGTGCGGCGGCCACCGTGACGGCGCTGCGATGCCACGCGCCGCCGTTGCCGGTGACGACGGCGGCCGCGGTCCGTTCGCCCTCCGCGAGGGCGCCCACCGTGTCGTGACCGCTGGTATCGACCAGCAGACCCATCGCGAGCACCGCCGAGGCCAGGAACGGCACCGGGGCCAGCGCGCGGCCGAGTTCGTGGGCGACAACGCCCAGCGCAGTGACGCCGTAACCGGCGCCGCCGAGTTCTTCGGGAAGCGCGATCGCGGCGACACCCACCTGGCCGCACAGCACCTGCCACAGTTCGGCGTCGTACCCGCGCTGCCTGCCGTCATGCTCGAACGCGACGGCGCGGACCCGCTCTTCGGTGGCCAGCCGGTCGCACGCCGCGCGGACCGATTTGCCGAGTTCGTCGGCTTCCTCGGCGGTCAGCCTCGTCATCGGGTGCCTCCGTTCGCGGTCGCCGGGGCGATCTGTTGGGCCAGTTCGGTTTTCGCGACCTTGCCCAGTCCGGTGAGCGGATACTCGTCGACGAGGACGAGCCGCTCCGGCCACTTCTGCTTCATCAGTCCGCGCTCATCGAGGAAGGCGCACAGCTCCTCGAGGGTGACGTCACGGTGCCGGGGCGAGCGCCGCACCACCGCACAGACCAGTTCTCCACGCAGCTCGTCGGGCTGGCCGAGTATCACCACTTCGTCGACCAGCGGATGCGCCAGCAGTTCGTTCTCGACCTCTCCGGGTGCGATGTTCTCGCCCTTGCGGATGATCAGGTCCTTGCTGCGGCCGGTCAGCACGATGCGACCGTCGGGCCGCAGAAAGCCGCGGTCCCCGGTGCGCAACCAGCCGTCCTCGGTGCGCGCCGCCGTCCACTGCTCGGCGTCGAGGTAGCCCATGGTGACGTTCGCCCCGCACAGTTCGACCTCACCCTCGTCGCCCGGGCGCAGCAGCGTGCGGCTGCCGTCGGGGGCGGGTCCGGTGATGCGGACCGTCGAGCCGGCGATGGGTGAACCGCTGCTGTTGATCTGCTGTTCGTCGGTGTCGTCGACGCGGCCGACGCAGATCATCGCCGCCTCGGTCATCCCGTAGGCGTGCACGACGGGGATGCCGAGGAGCTCGCGAACCTGCCGGTGCAGTTCCGGCGCACGGCGCACCCCCGCCGATGAGCATCCGCAGCGACGGGATGAGTGGCTCGCGGCTGTCGCTGCCCAGCTGTGCCGACACCAGCATCTGGTAGACGACACTGCCGCCGCCTGCCACCGTGACGTGGTGTTGTGCGAGCAGCGCGGGCAGTTCGGCGGGTGCGAACTTGGCGATGAGGACCAACGGATAGTCGGCCATCAACGCGCAGGCCAGGTAAACCATGCCGCCGATGTGGGCGATCGGGAACGAGATCGTTCCGACCTCGTCGGGATGCTCGCCGAGGCGCAGGTGCGCGGTGAAACCGCGCGCGGCGGCCAGCAGGGCGGCGTCGCGGTGCAGCACCCCCTTGGGGCTGCCGGTCGTGCCGGACGTGAAGTAGATCCAGCGGGAATCCGCGCGACCAGCGGGTCGGAGCGGACCCGGATCGGCGTCCGGCTGGTGCGACCGCAGTACGTCGACGAAATCGGCAGGCACCGCGATCACGGTGGGGCCTGCCGGCGCGTTGCCCGCGGTGGAGTCGTCGACGATGAGCACGTCGGCCCGGCAGACGTCGAGGGCGGCGGCCACCTCGCGCTCACGATAGATGTGGATGATCGGGGCCTGGGTGACGTCGGCACGGGCCAGGGCCAGCATCAGCAGCGCGGCGGGCACCGTCGAGGGGAGCTGCCAGGCGACCGTCATGCCCTGGCGTACCCCGGCGTCCGTGAGCCAGCGGGTGGCGGCGAGGGTGAGCCGACGGACCTCGCCCACGCTGAGCGCCGCACCGCTGACGTCGCGCAGCAGCGGGTGATCCGGGTGGTCGGCCGCGGCACTGTCCAGCAGCCCGGCGATGGTGCCAGACGTCATCGATGCCTCTCTGCTGGACCCGTAACTCTATAAACATTTAACCAATTAGATGCCGCATACTCAACAGCCATGCACTGAGCATGTTGACGTCAGATATGTCCGGCCCGGGGCGCTAGATCCTCAGCGCTTTCTCAGCGCGCCTTCGCTAGCGTCCGGCCTGAAAGCCCGCGCCACAGTTGCTGCCGTCGTGCGGTGGGAAGGCGGAAGCTAACTTCTTAGGCCCTGTGTTGGCGGCGCGCCGGTGGATACCTACCCGTCCCTTGTGGCGTCCGTGCTGCCGGCTGCTCCGAATTGACGGCCCGACGACGTGCCCTCCGACCGACTGAAGGAGTTGATGAGTGTCCACGTTCAACGGGTTGCCCGCTCACGTGCTGATGGTTCACTTTGTGGTTGTCCTGGCACTGCTGACCGCCGTGCTGGCGATAATTTCGACCGTCTGGAGATCGGCACGTAAGCGGTTGGTCTGGCTGGTGCTCGGACTGGCGTCAATCACCGTGGTGATGACTCCGATCACGACGAACGCCGGCGAGTGGCTGGAGAAGCGTGTCGGTGCCTCCACGGCGTTGCATTCCCATACCGAACTCGGTGACACCATGATCTACTTCGCGGCCGCACTCCTGGTCGCCGGGCTATTGCTGGTAGCACAGCACCTCGCCGAAACACGTGGCAAGCCGATGAAACCGGCGCTTCGTGGCCTCATCGCGGTCGTCGTCATCCTGGCCGGCGTGGCGTCGGTGGTCCAGGTGTATCGCATTGGGGATTCGGGGGCCAAAGCAACATGGGGCGACCAAGTAACCGCCAGCCCGACCTGAGTCGCCACGTTGGTGTCGATCAGCAAGCCCTTCAGGGTGCAGGCCGAGACCGGCGTCAGCCGCTGCGGGCCCAGGGTGTCGATGCCTCTCCACTGCACCGCAACTCTATAGACATTTAACTAATTAGACGGGCGCATACTCAACACGATGTAGCAGGAATTGTCATGTCCGAATCGGCGCCGGGCGACGATACTCAGACGACGATGAGCCTCCAACCCATGATTCCGCCGCCGAGGCGCGACCGGCTTCGTGAGCTGCTCGATGCGGTGGTCGATGCCGACAACACCGATGTTCCGGACATGGCCCGCAGCTCATATGCCTCGGAATTCCACTTCTCCCGCGAGGTGCGCCGGTTCACCGGCGAATCACCCGCGGCGCTGCGCCGCCGGATCATGCTCGAACGTGCGGCATGGCGGCTGCATCGTGGCGAGACCGTTGCCGCGGTCGCCGAGGGCGAAGGCTGGTCGTCGGCCGAGGTGTTCTCCCGCGCGTTCCGCCGGGCATTCGGAGCGCCGCCGTCACAGGCCGCCGGTCGCGGCTTCCGGCTGCCCGCGCCGAACGGTCTGCACTTTCATCCGCCGGAGTCGCTGTGGGTGGACAGCCAGCAGAACGCGGATGAGGACCCACCGCGGGTCGACATCCTGATGGTGCGCCATGACATCGCCGACACCGCGTATCTCATCGGCGCCGCGGCGGCACTGTCCGAAGAGCAATGGGTGCAACCGATTTCACCCGGTCAGGTGGTGCTGGAGTGGGACGGCCCGGAGGACAGCGTCGGCGCGGTGCTGGGCGCGATCGTCTGGACCAAAGAGGTCTGGCTGGCCAGCATCGAGGGCCGCGACTACCCGCCGCGGGACCTGACGACGGCCCAATGCAGTACGCCGCGGTCGCTGGCCGAACATCACCGCGACGTCGGCCGGCGTTGGTCGGCGATGGTGTCGGACTACACCACCGACGGGCGGCTCGGCGACACCGTGATCGACGCCCTCTGCGACCCGCCCGAGTCGTTCCAGCTCTACGGCATCGTCGCGCACGTGCTGACCTACTCGGCACAGCGACGAGGACTGGCCCGAACCATGCTGGGCCGGCAGGGCCGGAGCACCCACAGCGGCGACCCACTCGAATGGATGCGAGCGCATCATGATTGAAAGGACAGCGACATGGCGACCGTCTATTTCACCGCGTCGAGCCTGGACGGGTTCATCGTCGACGACGACGGCAGCCGGGACTGGTTGATGTCGCGGAACGTTGACCCGAACGGCCCGTTCGGCTACGAGGCGTTCAGCGAGAGCGTCGGCGCGCTGGTGATGGGCTCGGCGACCTACGAGTGGGTGGTCGGGCATCAGCCCGGCCACTGGCCCTATGCCCAACCGACCTGGGTGCTGACACACCGCCCACAGATTGTGGTGCCGGGGCATCCCGTCGAGGTGTACAGCGGCGACGTCGCCGATCTGCATCCGAAGCTCGTCGCCGCTGCGACCGACAAGGACGTGTGGGTCGTCGGCGGCGGTGAAGTGGGGGCTCAGTTCGCGGCGGCGGGGCTCATCGACGAAATGGTCGTCACCTACGCGCCCTGTTCGCTGGGCAGCGGCGCCCGGTTGCTGCCCGTCCGCTCGGAATGGACGCTGGCGGAATCGGGTGTCAACGGCGACTTCGTCTGCGCCCGCTGGACACGCTCCGCGACGGCCTAGTCACGCCGCCTCAAGCCCCCAAGGCGACCGCGGGGCGCAGCCGCGCCGCAAGGTAGGGCGCCGTCCGGCTCTTCCGCACCTTCGCGACCTGCTGCGGGGTGCCGGCCGCGACGACCCGCCCGCCGTCGTCGCCCGCGCCCGGCCCGAGGTCGATCACCCGGTCCGCCCCGGCGACCACGTCCATGTCGTGTTCGGCGACCACCACGGTGTTTCCCGCGTCGACCAGGCGGTGCAGCTGACGTTCCAGCAGTTCGACATCGGCCGGGTGCAGGCCGGTGGTGGGCTCGTCGAGGACGTAGAGGGTGTGCCCGCGGCGGCCGCGCTGCAGTTCGGAGGCCAGCTTGATCCGCTGGGCCTCGCCGCCGGAGAGCTCGGTGGCGGGCTGCCCGAGCCGCAGATAGCCGAGCCCGACCTCACGCAGCGTCACCAGGCTGCGCGCCGCCCCGGGGAGGTCGGCAAGAAACTCCGCTGCCTCGTCGACGGTCATCGCGAGGACATCGGCGATCGTGCGGTCGCAGTAGCGCACCTCGAGCGTCTCGTCGTTGTAGCGGGCGCCGTGGCAGGTCGGGCAGGCCGCATACGTGCCGGGCAGGAACAGCAGCTCGACGGCGACGAAGCCCTCGCCCTGGCAGGTGGGGCAGCGACCCTCGGCCACGTTGAACGAGAACCGGCCCGCTGTCCAGCCGCGGCGGCGGGCCTCATCGGTGGCGGCGAACGCTTTGCGGACCGCGTCGAACATGCCGGTGTAGGTGGCCAGGTTCGACCGCGGGGTCCGCCCGATCGGGCGCTGGTCCACCGTGATCAGCCGGTGGATCTGCTCGATCCCCTCGGCCGTCACGCCGATGCTGGCGTCGTGGTCGAGGTCGAGGACAACCACGTCCCTTTCGCCCGAGTCCGGCTCGTCGGCCTCCTCGGTATCGCCGCCCAGGTGGCGCCGGATGACATCACCGAGGACCTTGCAGACCAGCGTCGACTTGCCCGAACCCGACACCCCGGTGACCGCGGTGAACACCCCGAGCGGCAGCTCCACGTCGAGGTCGCGCAGGTTGTGGAAGTGAACACCGCTCAGCCGCAGAGTCCCGCAGGGTTTTCGCGGCCGCCGGGACTCGGGTGGCGCGTCGTCGAAGAGGTACTCCCGAGTGATCGACGCCGGGATGTCGGCCAGGCCGGATACCGGTCCGCTGTAGAGCACCTGTCCGCCGAACTCGCCCGCGCCCGGCCCGACGTCGACGATCCAGTCCGCGCGGCGCACCACGTCCATGTCGTGTTCGACCACGAACAGCGAGTTGCCCGTGCGTCGGAGCCGGTCCAGCACGTCCAGCAGCGGCTCGGCGTCGGCCGGGTGCAGGCCCGCCGACGGCTCGTCGAGCACGTAGAGCACCCCGAACAGGCCCGAGCGCAGCTCGGTGGCCAGCCGGAGGCGCTGCAGCTCACCCGGCGACACCGTCGGGGTGCGGCGGTTCAGGCTCAGGTAGCCCAGGCCCAGGTCGACGAGCACCTGGATGCGGGCGACGAGGTCCGTGGCGATCATCGTGGCCACCTCGGTCAGCTCGCCCGACTCGGTGGACTCGTACGCGGCCCGGGCATCGGTCCGGGTGGCGGCGGGCCCCAGCGCATCGGCGAGCTCGGTGAGCGGCATCGCGACGTACTCGGCGATGTTGCGGCCGGCGAAGGTGACGGCGAGCGCCTCGGGCCGCAACCCGGAACCGTGACAGACCGGGCATTCGACACTGTCGACGAACCGCAGCACCCGCCGGCGCATCATCGCGCTCTGGGAGTTCGCGAGGGTGTGCCGGACGTGGCGCTCGGCGCTGGAGAACGTGCCGTTGTAGTAGTAGTCGGCCGTCACGGGGTTGCGGCTTGGGTCGATCTCCACGGTCGGCTGCTCGTCGGTGAACAGGATCCAGTCACGCTGGCGTTTCGGCAGTTTGCGCCACGGCTTGTCGATGTCGTAGCCGAGCGTCACCAGGATGTCGCGCAGGTTCTGTCCCTGCCACGCCCCCGGCCACGCCGCCACCGCGCCCTCGCGGATGGTCAGCGACGGGTCGGGGACCAGCGTCTCCTCGGTGACCCGGTGGATCCGGCCAAGGCCGTGGCACTCCGGGCAGGCGCCGATCGCGGTGTTCGGGGAGAACGAGTCGGAGTCGAGTCGCTCGGTGAAACCGGGCGGGAAGGTTCCGGCGCGCGAGAACAGCATCCGCAGCAGGTTCGAGAGCGTCGTCACGGTGCCGACGGACGACCGCGACGTTCCCATTCCCCGACGCTGCTGCAGCGCGACGGCCGGCGGCAGCCCGGTGATGTCATCGACCTTCGGTGCGCCGGTCGGCAGCAGCAGTCGGCGGGCATAGGGGGCGACGGACTCGAAGTAGCGGCGCTGCGCCTCGGCGTAGATCGTTCCGAACGCCAGCGACGACTTACCCGACCCCGACACCCCGGTGAACGCCACGAAAGCGTCGCGGGGCGCGTCGACGTCCACAGCTTGCAGGTTGTGCACCCGGGAGCCGCGGACGCGTACGTAGGGGTCGATCTCGTCGGTGTGCACGAAGGCCACCTTGCCATTGTGTGGCGGTCACGTATCGGTGTCTTGCATCCGGTAGTGCCAACGCGCGAAGCCCGGCTCGGTCCCGAGTGGCAGCCGTCAGCTCTGGACGAAGTCGCGGATCACGGTAGCCGTCTGCTCCGGCTGATCGAGCATCACGTAGGTCGAGCTGTCCCCGATGGTGCGCACGTCGGCGTTGGGAAACGTCTCGGCGAGCCGCTGGGCGTGCGACAGCGGAAACATCTTGTCGTCCGTCCCCCACGCCATCAGCACGGGTTTGCGCCACTGCCTCATCGCGTCCACCGCCGCCAGGGTGTAAGCGGGCTTCAGGTCGGCGGTGAACCTCGCGGCTTCACGGCGCACCGCCGCCGAGCTGAGAAAGCCGCCGAAGATGTCCGGCTGCCGGCGCGCGTCGATGCCGTTGCGGGTGACCGCTGAGGTGAACACGTGTCGGCCCGGGCCGGTGGCCAGCCCCTTCAGCACCAGCGCGCCGAGACCCTGGTTCAGCGCACACAGCCGGACGATCGGTGCGAACGAACCCGGCGGGAAGTGCTCGAAACTGTCACAGTTGGTCAACACCAGCCGTGAAACCCTGCCGAAATCCAGGACGTCGTCGCCGAGGGAGGCCAGCACGATGCCACCGCCGGTGTCGTTGGCGACCAGGGTTACGTCGGACAGGTCGAGTGTCTCGAGCAGTCCGGCGATCCTGCGGCCGGACGCCGCGACGCTGAGGTCGGCGTCGCCGACCGGCGCGGGCTGCGCGCCGAACGGCCACGTCGGGACGATGCAGCGGTGGTGGGGTGACAACCACCCGACCACGTCTTCCCACAGCGCGCCCGTGACGTAGGCGCCGTGCACGAAGACCAGCGTTGGGCCCGTGCCGACGTCGGTGTATTCGATACGGGCGTCGTCGATGACAGCCGAGGCCGGTACCGCCACTAGTTGGCGCCGCCGCCGAGGCGCGGGCCGGGGGTGAATTTCACCGGCAGCTCCCGCACGGCGAACACCTCACCGGCGTCCTCGAACATCTTCGGCTCGCTGTTCAGCTCGAAGTCGGGCAGCCGTTGCAGGATCTGGGTCACCATCACGTCGAACATCATCTTCGCGTAGTGCGAGCCCAGGCAGCGGTGCATCCCCACGCCGAAGGCCATCTGCTTCTTGGCGTTCGTCCGGGACAGGTCGAGCGTCTCGGGATCTTCGAACATCGCCGGGTCCCGGTTGGCCGCGGCCCACATCAGGATCGCCCGATCACCCTTGCACAGCGGCTGGCCGTGGAACTCCTCGTCGCGGGACACGGTGCGCGCCAAACCCAGTGTCGGCGTGTACAGCCGCAGCAACTCGTCGGTGCCCTTCTTGACCAGGCTCGGATCATCGATGAACTGCCGGCGCAGTTCGGGATCCTGACACAGTCGCAACAGCACGTTGCCGGTGAACCCGCTGGTGGTATCCATGCCTCCCAGCATCATCAGCACCGTGTACATGGTGATCTGGCCGTCGTCGAGCGGCTTGTCGTTCAGGGTGCCGCGCAGGATGTCGCTGAACAGGTCGTCGCCCAAGCCGTCGGCGCGCCGCTGTTCCATGTGCTTCACGATCTCGCCGAACATCTCCATGCCGGCCATACCGGCCTTCTCCGGATCGTGGGAGCGGTCGTGCACGGTGGTGTGCACCCATCCCACCCATTCCATGCTTCGCGATTCGTCGAATTCCAGCAGCCGCAGGATCAGCCGCGCCGGCAGCGGGGTGGTCAGCTGGCCGACCAGATCGCATTCGCCGCTTTCGATGAACTCGTCGATGGCTTCATTGGTCATGTCGATGGCGGCCTGGCGGAACCTCTCCGCCGAACCGGGGGAGAACCGCTTGAGGGTGACCTCGCGCAACTCCTGCGTTTCCGGGGGATCGGATTCGATTGGCAGGATCGGCAATGGCAACTCGCTGGCGGGCACGCCGACCGACGGATAGGAGTTGAACAGGTCGTCGTTGCGGGCGGCCTCGAACACCGAGGCATAGTCCACCAGCGCCCAGAAGCCCTCGTAGTGATCGGAATGCGCTACTGGACAACCCGATTCCCGCATCTGGCGGAATGTGCCGTGCGGGTCTTCGCGGAACTCCGGCGAATGGTGGTCGAGGTCTACCTCGGCGCGCTGCTGCGCCTCGGCCCGGGTGGCCGGAGCCGCCCCGTCGGCGACATTCAACGCCGGAGCCGCCCCGGCGGCGACATTGAATTCGGTCATCGGCTCTCCTTTGAGTTTCGGACTTTCAGCGGCTGAGGATGGCGACCGCGGCGGTGCCCGGTGCGCCGTAGAGCTGGGCCAGCGCGACCCGCGGATCTCCTGCGACCTGCCGGTCACCCGCCGCGCCGCGCAACTGCTGGACGAGTTCGAAGATCTGACGCAGACCCGATGCCCCGACCGGCTCGCCGTTGGCCAGCAGACCGCCGTCGGTGTTCACCGGGATACGGCCGCCGATCCCGGTGGCGCCGTCGGCCAGGATGGCCTCCTGCTCGCCGTCCTTGCACAGGCCCGTCTCGGCCATGTGGATGATCTCGGAGCCGGCGTCGGTGTCCTGCAGCTGGGCCACGTCGACGTCCTCGGGACCGATACCGGCGAGCTCGTAGGCTGCCGCGGCGGCCTCGGCCGTCGTGCCCGGCACCAGCGGCAGTTCGATGGACGTCCGCAGCAGCTCGTACGCGCCTTCGCGGCGGCTGCGCAGCGCAGTCGACCTCAGGTAGATCGGGTGGTCGGTGTACTGCTTGGCCTTGGCGGCGCGGCACACTACGACGGCCGCGGCGCCCTCGTTGGGGTTGCAGTACATGTACTGCCGCAGCGGGGCGTTGACCACCGGCGATCCCAGGATGGTCTCCATGCTGATCGGTTTTCGCCGCCACGCATGCGGTGCCAGCGAGCCGTTGGCGAAGTTCTTGGCGGCGACCCTGGCCAGCGTCTGCTCGCTGATGCCGTGGTCGTGCATGTAGCGCATGATCTTGGTGCCGAAGTAGTGCGTGGTCAGGAACATGCCCTGGTCGCCGTACCACTGCGGCAGGCCGGATACCGAGGGGTCGGCGCCGAAGGCGCCCCGCGGATGCTTGTCCAGCCCGACGCCCACCGCGATGTCGGCCTCGCCGTTCTGCACATCGCGGGCGGCCAGCGTCAGCAGCGAGTTCCCGGTTGCGCAGCCGCTGAGCGTGGCGCGCGCGGGCAGACCCGTCATCCCGACCAGGCCGGTCACGGCTTCGGGATTCGCGACCTCGAGGCTGCCGGCGTAGAGGCTCTGCACCTGCGCCCAGTCGATGCCCGCGTCCTTGAGCGCTCGGTTGATCGCCACCGCACCCATCTCCAGTGCGGAACGGTCCTCGTACCGGCCGAAGGGGTGAAGTCCGACGCCGATGATGGCGATCTCCGGCGAACTCGTCATTACGCTCCTCCCGGCACGTCTGGGGGCGGGTTGCCGCTGTCTGGCAAACGATGCACTCGAGCCGACGGTGCCTCTAAGCCGCTAACTATATATCGGATTCCGTCCCGTGGTCTACACTACGTGCGCAGTGCCGGGACGCCTCCCGAGTTCCGGCAAAGCGGCGTTGAAAATAAGGTTCTTCATTGTGAGTATTTCGCTTCTCCTAGAGATGGCCGTGTCGGGCAACCCGGACCGGCCGGCCATCGTTCACGGAGACCTGCGGCTGAGCACCGGCGAGCTGAGCGAGCTGGCCGACGGCGGGGCCGGCGTCATCGCCGCGTCCGGCGCCGAGCACGTCATCTACGTCGGCACCGGTGGCGTGTTCCTGCCGTTGCTGATGTTCGCCTCCGCGCGCGCGGGGGTGACGTTCACGCCGCTGAACTACCGGTTGAGCGCCGAGGGCCTGCAGTCGCTGATCGACCGGTTGCCCGACCCGCTGGTGGTCGTCGATGCCCGCTACCGGGACATGGTGGCCGCGCGCCAAGCGATGGACTCTGAGGACTTCCTGACCGCCGCCCGTACCGCCGAGCCGACCGCGGAGTTCCCCGACCCCGACGCGGTTGGCGTTGTGCTGTTCACCTCCGGCACCACTTCGCGGCCGAAAGCCGTTGAGCTGAGCCATAATAACCTGACGAGTTACGTAACCGGGACGGTGGAGTTCGACTCGGCCGAACCCGACGACGCGGCGCTGATCTGTGTGCCGCCTTACCACATCGCCGGCGTCGGGGCGGCGCTGTCGAACCTGTATGCCGGACGCAAGATGGTCTACCTGCCGAACTTCGATCCGCAGGAATGGGTCCGGCTGGTCACCACCGAGGGAGTCACCACCGCGACGGTGGTCCCGACGATGCTCGACCGCATCGTCACGGTCCTGGAGGGCGAGCGAGCCGAGTTGCCGACGCTGCGCAACCTGGCCTACGGCGGATCGAAGGTCGGGCTGCCGTTGGTCCGCAAGGCGCTCGACCTGCTGCCGCAGGTCGGCTTCGTCAACGCCTACGGGCTGACCGAGACCAGCTCGACCATCGCCGTGCTCACTCCCGACGACCACCGCGACGCCCACGGGGCCAGCGATGCCGCCGTCGCCAAGCGGCTGGGCTCGGTCGGGCAGCCGGTGCCGGGTATCGAGGTTCAGATCCGCGACGAGGGCGGCAATGTCCTCGCACCGGGGCACAGCGGTGAGTTGTTCGTCCGCGGCGACCAGGTGTCCGGCAAATACACCGAGATCGGCTCGGTGCTCGACGAGCAGGGCTGGTTCCCGACCAGGGACATCGCCACGCTGGACGACGCCGGCTACCTGTTCATCACCGGACGCTCGGACGACACCATCATCCGGGGCGGAGAGAACATCGCTCCCGCCGAGTTGGAGGACGTCCTGATCGAGCATCCCCATGTGCGGGAGGTGGCGGTGGTCGGCGCCGAGGACGCGCAGTGGGGGCAGATCATCGTCGCGGTGGTGGTGCCCGAACGGGACGTCACACCCGATCCCGAGGACCTGCGCGAGCACGTCCGCAAGAGCCTGCGCGGATCACGGACCCCGGACCGGGTGGTGTTCCGCGACGAGCTGCCGACCAACGCGACCGGCAAGATCTTGCGGCGCGAGCTGGTCGAGGAACTGAAACCCGCAACCGCAGAGCAGGAAGGAACGACCATGATCAAGAACGGCACCCGCCTGCAGAGCCAGGTGTGCGACACCCAGGTCATCGTGGTGAAGACCGCCGACAGGCTCGACGACCTGCGCTGTGGCGGCACCCCGATGGTCCCGATGGGAGGCGAGCGCACCGGCGGCGACGTCGACCCGGCCTTCGCCGACGGCTCCGTGATGGGCAAGCGCTACGTCGACGACGGCGGGGCAGAGGTCCTGGTGACCAAGGCCGGCGCCGGCTCGCTGAGCATCGGCGACACCGCGCTGAGCCTCAAGGAGGCCAAGCCGCTGCCCGCCAGCGACTAAGACTAAGCACCGACGCAAGAACGGCCCGAGCCTGCGCTCGGGTCGTTCTGCGTATCCGCCTACGCGCCTGCGGTTTCCAGCACCGGCGGCTTGACGGCGTCCGGGTTGGGGTTGCGGATCGGCAGCCCCATGAACCGGCGGGCGTTGTCACCCATGAAGTCGTAGGTGCGTCGCTCGTCCATGCCCTCGGCGTAACGGAAGAAGCCCTTGGGCTCTTCCAGACCTTCGGGGTGCGGGTAGTCCGAGCCGAACATCACCTTGTCCCAGCCGACGGTCTGCACAACATCGGCGACCGAGCCCTCCCAGAACGGGCTGACCCAGACGTTTCGCCGGAACACGTCGAGCGGATGCTCGGGGAAGTTCTGCGGCATCTTCTTGTACACGTCTTCCAGGTCATGGAACAGCGGGTGGATCCAGGCGCTGCCGTTCTCCACGCTGGCGATCCGCAGCTTCGGGAACCGGGTGAGTGTGCCGTGACAGATCAGGCTGGAGAGCATGTCGGCGATCTCGCGATGGCCCAGCACCAGCCAGCGGAAGCTGCTCATCTCCATGAAGTTGTTGGTGTTCGGCGGTTCCCACTTGTTGATGTACTCATCGAGCGGCGGTTGGCTGGCGTGCAGCACGATCGGCAGACCGGCGGCTTCGACGTCGCGCCAGAAGGGATCGAACTCGGGCAGCGCCGGTGAGCGCCAGCCCTTGTAGCCCTTGACGGGGGCCGGCTTGATCAGTGCGACCTTGGCGCCGTTCTCCAGCAGGTACTGCAGCTCACGTTGGGCCTCCTCGACGATGCCGAGCGTGATCACGGGCGTCATGAACAGCCGGTCTTCGTAGACGAAGTTCCAGGTCTCGAGCATCCACTGATTGAGCGCGTGGATCATCGCCACGGTGAGGTCGGGATCCTCGGCGGCGGAGTGCTCCACCAGGTTGGCCAGCGTCGGGTAGACCAGGCATTCCTGCACGCCCTGACGGTCCAGTTCCTTGATCCGGTCCACCGGGTTACGGGATGCCGGTGGCGCGTCGATGGCCTTGCCGGTCATCTCGCGCAGCGTCAGGCCCTCGATGTTCTGGCCGGAGTAGAACTTCTCGTGCGCGCCCGGCGCGGCGACCCGCTCGAACGTCGGGTTCGGGATGTAATCCGTGATCTTGTTCAGGATCGCAATGCGGGTGCGCTTGCCCACCGAGACGAACTGCACGGCCTGCTTGAACTGCTCCGGCAGGTACTTGGTCAGCGCCTCGGGCGTCTCGTACATGTGCTGATCGGCATCGAAGATCGGTGCCTCCGTGAACTGCGTCATCGTCGCCTTCCTTCCCGGGTCCAGCAGAACGGACCTCGACGTCGTCGCCACTGAGCTTGGCAAAACTTGACAGAAGTGTCAAGTAGCGTCGGTTCATGCCGGTATGATCGGCGTTCATGATGCCGTTGAACTGCAGTGATTGCTTCTTGACGTAACTGTCATATACAGTCGCGCCATGACCCTGACTAGCGGGGCGCGCCCTGCCGACGGCGTGGCGTTCGCGGACACCCGCGGCGAGCGGACGCGGGCGGCGATCCTGGAGGCCAGCCGCCGGCTGTTCCTCGACCGCGGCTACGCCGGCACGCCGATCAACGCGATTACCGCGGCGTGCGGCATCTCACGGGCCGGCTTCTACACCTACTTCAAGGACAAGCGCGAGGTCTTCAACGTCATCGGCGAGACCGTCTACCACGACCTGCTCGACGTGCTGGCCGAATGGGACCGGTTCCCAGCGGTGTGCTCGCGGGACGACGTGCTGGCCTGGGTCGGGCACTACTTCGATCACATGGATCGGCACGGCGCGTTCGTGGTGGCCTCGGCGCATTCGGCGCCGACGGACGACGCGTTCCGGCGGTCACGGGATCGCATGGTGACCCGTGCGGCATGGACCCTCGGCCAGGCGATCACCGGCCGCCGCCAGCACAGTCAGTCGCCCGAAGTCGTCGGCGCGGTGGCGATGGCGTTGCTGGAGCGGTCCTGGTACTCGGTTCAGACGCAGGCGGTCTCGGTCGACCGGGATGAGGTGATGGCGGTGGTCGCGGAGATGCTCTTCGACATGATCACCGCCGGCTAACGCGTGGGGTGAATGTTCGGCACGCCGTTCATCCGGGTGAATTCCCTTGCCTTGACTAGGAATTGGATCTGCTGAGCGACATCGCGCAGGGGTCCGGCAGTTCGGGTGGAACGACACAGCACGACGGCGCCTTCGAGCGAGGCGATCGACATGTTGGCCAGCGATTCCGCATCGGCAGCCTCGAAGCCGTCGGCGACGAACGCCCGGGTCAGCGCATGGCGCCAGCGACCGAAAATCTCACCGGCGACGGCGGTCAGTCGCGGCTCGTCGTCCGCTGAGCCGATTGCAGCGGCCACCACCGGGCAGCCGGCGGAGAAGTCGCTCTCGGCGAGCAGGCGCTCCCAGAGCCGGACGAACTGGTTCAACAGGTACATGGCTCCGCGGTCGGCCGCGTCGTCGATCGTGGCGGTGATGGCATCGCCGGCGTACTGCAGCGCCTCGGTGAGGAGCTGGTTCCTGCCCTCGGGAAAGTGGTGGTACACCGAGCCGCGCGGCGCCCCACTGCGGGCGAGCACTTCGTCGATGGTCACACCCGCAGCGCCCCGCTCCCGCAGCACTTCGGCGGCACTGACCAGCATTTTGTGTCGTGTCGCGGCCCCGCTTGGTGCTGGTGGCGCCGTAAGTGCCCGGCATCAGGCAGCGCGTTGATGACGGATCTGCGAGGGGAGCCAGTGCGACCTGCCGGCCCAGGAATATGCAATCGAGCATATAACTCAGGGGATCGATCTGCAATGATCAGGCGAGACACTGGCCGCATGGGTCCTGATTATTGGTTATTACATAATACCGAGGGGTGGACACCCGGCTTCTGATCGGCGGTCATGCGGGGGTGAAGGCGAAGGTCGTGTACGTGTTGCCGTCGACGGTGTTGTTCAGCTCCGTCGTGGTCGAGACCAGCTTCTGACCGATCCGCAGCTCACCGGCTTGCGCGCCGATGACGAGCGTCTCCACCAGCACACCCTCGGGCAGTTCGACGAAGCCGACCACGTAGGGCTTGAAGCCCTCCTTGCGGTCGCCCTTGTAGGGCAGCGGCGGCGCGTACTCCTGGGTAGTGAAGGTGTACAGCGTTCCCTCGGTGGACAATTCGATCGATTCCAGATCGTCTGTCCCGTCGAACAATTCGGGGCGCTCGGCGGGGAACTTGACCGCCCCGGAGGAGCGGCGGCGCGATGCGAGCAGCACGGCACGGTCGCCGTCGACCCGGAACAGGTTCTCCGCGATCAGTTCAGGCATGTCAGGCCACCTCGATGACCATGGCTGCACCCATGCCGCCGCCGGCGCACATGGACAGCACCCCGATGCCGCCGCCGCGGCGGCGCAGTTCGTAGATGGCGGAGGTGATCATCCGGGCGCCGGTTGCCGCGATGGGGTGACCCAGGCTGATGCCGGAGCCGTAGACGTTGACGATCTCCTCGTCCAGACCGAGTTCGCGCGAGCACGCCACAGCCTGGGCGGCGAACGCCTCGTTGATCTCGAAGAGCGCGACGTCCTCGATTTTGCGTCCGGCCAGCTCCAGTGCCTTGGGGATCGCGGTGATCGGACCGCTGCCGGTGCGGTTCGGCGCCACCCCGACCGAGGTCCAGGACAGCACGCTGGCCAGCACGTTGTCCTGGGTGTCCGGTGACGCCAGCGCGACCACCGCGGCCGCGTCGTTGATCCCGGACGAGTTGCCCGCCGTGACGCTGAAGCCCTCGATCTCGGGGTGCAGCACCTTCAGGCCGGCCAGGGTGTCCGTGGTGGTACCGCGGCGGGGGTGCTCGTCCTCGGCGAACGTCATGGTGCTGCCGTCGGGCTGAGGCACCTGGATCGGGACGATCTCGTCGGCGAACGACCCGGCGTCGATGGCCTTGATCGCCCGCTGATGACTGCGCAGCGCCCACGCGTCCTGGTCTTCGCGGGTGATGCCGTACTGGATGTTGCAGTTGTGCGCGACGGTGATGGACATGTCCAGCGCCGGGGCGTCCTCGGTGGGCGGATGCGACAGCGGGAACCACGGGTCCTGGTAGTCCTCGGGCGCCTTGCCGGTGGTGAACGGCTTGCGCTTGCGCAATAGCGGTGTGGTGGAACAGGACTCCATGCCGCCCGCGAGGATGGCGCGGCTCATGCCCGCCGCGATCTGCCCCGCGCCGACGGCGATGGCCGAAAGGCTCGACGCGCACTGGCGGTTCACGGCCATCCCGGGGATGTCGGTGAGGCCCAGGTCTACCGCGATGTAGCGCGCGCTGTCGCCGCCGCCCTGCAGGCTCTCGGCCAGGATGAAGTCGTCGAAGTCGGCGGCGTCCAGGCCGGACCGGTCGACGACCGCTGCAACCACGGGCTTGGCCAGCTCGATCGCCGGCATGTTCGCCAGCGTGCCCTTGCGGGATGTCCCGATAGCGGTGCGTGCCGCGGCAACGATCACCGCGGCCTTCTTGGTTGCGGCCATCTCTCTCCCAATGATTGTCTGTACGCCCGGGTGGCGGAGTGCGACGCCGGTCAGTCTATACCGTTATACAGATAGCGGTATTGCCCGTCTGGGGCGCATAGGAAGGTGAGCCAAATGAAGGTGATCGGGTCCATCGACGAGGCCGTGGCTGCGGTCGGCCAGGAACTCGGCGTCAGCGAGTGGAAAGAGATCGACCAGAAGCGTATCGACGCATTCGCCAACGTCACCGAGGATCATCAGTGGATCCATGTCGATGTCGACCGCGCCAAGGCCGAAAGCCCTTACGGCGCACCGATTGCGCACGGCTTCCTGACGCTGTCACTGATCCCGGCGCTGAGCAAGGACAACTTCCGGGTCGAAAAGGCCAGACTGGCCATCAATTACGGACTCAACAAGGTCCGGTTCATCGCTGCGGTGCCGGTGGGTAGCCGCGTGCGGGTGCGCTCCGAACTCGTCGACGCGGCGAAGGTGGATGACAACACGGTCAACATGACCGTGCGGCACACCGTGGAGATCGATGGGTCGACCAAGCCGGCCGCGGTGGCCGACCTAATTGTCCGCATCATCTTCTAACCCGCGTTCTCCAGCGCGACCAGCGCGGCCGCGACGGCAAAGAACTTGTTGTCGCCCAACTGGCGGACGGTCTTGATGTTGAAGGCCGCAGCCAGCTGCTCGGCGTCAGAGTCACTCACCCCGGCCAGCGCCGCAGGCGAGGCATCGAGGATCTCCTTGAGCGACTGGCCTTCGTAGTCCTTGTCGAGCGACTTGTCCAAATCGACTGATACCGCCATGGTGTACCTCCTGTGTGAAGTAACGCGCTTGCCGATGACGTCCGACACCATGGTCGGCGAAACTGGCAGTGACGGAGTTACGCCGAGAAGACGCAGAGTCGCACACGTGAAGAACATTTCGCGCGACTCTGCGTCTGCTCGCCACGTGTAGTGATCAGCTTTCGGGCGTGTAACCGAACGGCAGCAGAACGCTTTTGGCCTCGCAGTACTGCTCGATGCCCTCGGGGCCGTTCTCGCGGCCGATGCCCGAGTTCTTGTATCCGCCGAACGGCGCGCCCGGATCGAACGCGTACATGTTGACGGCATAGGTACCTGTGCGGATCTTCGCCGCGATCTCCATCGCCTTCGGAAAATCGTTGGTCCACACGCTGCCCGCCAGGCCGTACACCGAGTCGTTGGCGATGCGGATCGCGTCCTCCTCGGTGTCGTAGGGAATGACCGCGAGCACCGGGCCGAAGATCTCCTCCTGCGCGATCGTCATCGAGTTGTCCACGTCGGCGAACACAGTCGGCTCCACGAACCAGCCACCGTCCAGGCCTTCGGGGCGGCCGCCCCCGGTGACCAGGCGCGCGCCCGCCTCGACGCCCTTCTTGATGTTAACCTCGACGCGCTCACGCTGCTTCTCCGAGATCAGCGGGCCGATCGCGGCGGTCGGATCGTCGGGCAGCCCGACCGGCATCGCCGAGACCGCGCCCGCCAGCTTCTCCACGACTTCGTCATAGCGGGACCGTGGCGCCAGGATG
>JAOPWF010000730.1 GCA_025965815.1 Mycobacterium sp. | reverse complement strand
CAAGATCAGGCGCACTGTTCTCGGCAGTTCAGGAAGCCGGCGGCACGGAGTGCCGATCACCGGCCGTGACGAGCGGCCACCGGCCATAGGACCCGAACGGCGGCAGAAGAGGACGCCCACGGCGCGCTCGGTTCTCAGCGTCCGCGTAGGTCATCCGGGTATGGATGGTGGCCCCCCAACCGGCTGGCGAACGGTACCGTGGTCGACTCATGCCCGGTGGGTGACGCGGTGCGCTTCCACCCGCCGAAGGATGGGCGGAAGCGACCAGCATCGGAGGGAGTATTGACGTGACCGGGCTCGAGCATCGCCTCCAAGATCGTGTGGCCGTGGTGACGGGTGCGTCGAAGGGCATCGGCGCGGCCATTGCCAAGGCGTTCGCCGACGAAGGTGCGTCCGTGGTCGTGAACTACGCCACCGGCAGGCACGACGCCGAGGCTGTCGTCTCGGGCATCGCGAGCGAAGGTGGCACGGCGGTCGCCGTCGCCGGTGACGTCTCCAAGGTCGCCGAGGCACGGGCTATTACCGACGCGGCCGTCGAGCATTACGGTCACCTCGATATCCTCGTCAACAACGCCGGCGTCTACGAGTTCGCCCCAGTCGAGGACGTCACCGGGCAGCAGTTCCACCGGATGTTCGATATCAACGTGCTGGGGCTGCTGCTCACCACGCAGGCCGCGCTCAGGCACATGGGCGCCGGCGCCAGCATCATCAACGTCGGCTCCGCCGCCAGCCGTGTGACGCCGCCGGAAACCGTTGTCTACACCGCTACCAAGGGTGCAGTCGACGCGATCACCGGCGTACTGGCCAAGGAACTCGGCCCGAAGCAAATCCGCGTCAACTCCATCAACCCGGGCTTCGTCGAAACCGAGGGCGCCGACGCCGCCGGGGTGACCGGCTCCGACTTCGGGCGGGAACTCATCGAGCACACCGTGCTCGGCCGGGCCGGGCAACCGGAGGACATCGCCTCGGTCGCCACGTTCCTCGCCTCCGACGACGCGGCATGGGTGACGGGAGAACAACTCACCGCCGCCGGCGGTCTCCGCTAACGTCCGCTCATCGACGTCGCCGTGTGTTGATCTTTATCGCCGCTGGCGCGTCGGAGATCGCTTGCCGGCGGAACGGGTGGCCAACCGAATGGTTCGCGCGCGTCTTCGTGCCGGCGGCATGTCGCCACTCCGGGCCGGCCGACGCGGATCGGCGGCATGTCATCGTCCACGTATGCCAGACGCCTCTCACGCGGTTGTCGATCTTGGTCACGGACGATGTCGGTCGTCACCAACGGGCTGCCGATGCACCTGGTCGCGGGCTGGATCATCACTGGTTTGTGGATCGACTTCGGCGACGGCGGCCTGCACGTCTACGACGGTGTGGATGCGAACGGCCTGTCCGCCGAACGTGCCCAATCGGGCTACGAGAATGTTTTCACAGGTGAAACCGGCCATTGCACTCTGCGTGACGGCCGGCGCGGAACCTGAGCGCGAGAAATGCGGCGGATGAGGATGTGGACCGAGTGCGCATCGAACCAAGCACAGCTCCGTCGCTGGTTGCCGTAGCGGGAACCGCTCGAGATTTGCCCCCGTGCGGAACTTCTCGTCCCGCCAGGCGTGGCGGCGGGGCGGAGGTGGACCACGGCCGACGTGGAAATATACATGCGATTCGCATAGACTTTTGCAATGGAGTCAGCACTGGAGGCAGCCATCAACGAGTGGCACTCGAGCGTGAACAGCGGCGACCCGGAGCGGTCAGCGAAGGCGGTGGGCAGTCCGATCGTCGTTCTGGGGCCGAAGGGCGCTGGACCGATCACGCCGGAGCAATTCGCGGAGTGGGTGCAGCGCTCGGGGATCAAGCTGACCCCGCGGTCATGGCACCCGATCAGTGAGCGCCTCATGGTCGTGGAGGAGGACGCAATCTGGCCTGAGAGGTCAGCACCGGCTCGGGTAGCGACGGTGTTCCGAGTAGCCGTCGACAAGGTGACTGCCTCGCTTCGACTGCCTGATCTGAAGTCAGCGCTGGAACTGGCCTACATCTGCCGCGAAATGGCGGCCACCGAGTGAGTAGTCCGGGGCCTGGGCAGGTCTTGTTTGCGTTCGTCCGACACTGGTCGCGTAGATCAGCGGCCGGCGACCACAAGGTCGCCGAGCACGGTCGGCTCGTTCTCGTCACCGAGGCTGTCCACTCCCTGACCCTGCGAGCGATCGAGGCAACTGTCAATGCCGTTGCTCACGAGATCGGCATCGACCAGAGCGGAGCATCACGACTGGTCAAGAGCGCGACAGAGGCTGGGTACTTGACCATGCAAGTCTTGGAAAGGGACGGTCGCCAGCGCCAAGGAATGGTCACCTCATCCGGCCGGAGAATGCTGAAACAAGCTTATGCATGGCAAGAGCAGGTCTTCGACCGGCTGACCAAGGGCTGGAGCAAGCAACAGCGCAACGACTTCCAGCAGGCGATGACGGACCTGGTCGATCAGTCGTACGCGCCGGATGCACGACAGCTACCCATCCGCACATCGGCATGTCAGGCCGCCGACCGCGCGGGGGCATAAGTCACCCTCTGTCACGGCGGCAATCGGCCGCCGCGCGACGGATGCGGCAGAACAGTGTGCCTGGCCTCCATCCGGCGTCCGCTCAAGGTCTGCGTCGAACTGCGTTAGAACCAAGTCCACGGGCGGACAAGTCGCCACAGGCGCCCACGCCAACGTGCACGCCGAGGATGCAAGAAGAGCTCGATGTCCTCCAGTGCGTTGACGGCAGTCCCTCCGACGTGCGGCTTGGCACGAGCCTGGCGGAGCGCGGCGACTACTCGATCTTCGTCGAGTCGACCGTAGACCCTTGCCAGGTGCCCAAGGCAGGTGGCGGCGAGCGCCTGCACTTGGTGGTCATCGTGATCGAGCAGAGCCAGGTACAGCTCCTGCGATTCTTTCCAGCCGCCAATGCCGTACAACGCGCACCCCACCATGGCATCCAGGGCAGCGCTGATGTCTTCGCGATCGAGAGCCATCCGTACATCGGCTGGCGTTGCCGGCAGAGGGCTGTGAAAAGTGTGGTGCTCGTGGCCCATGACCTACATCTTCGATCGTCGCCGCCGCCGCCAAGCATCCGCTCATCGGTTGTGAACGGCGATGACCGACCGTCGCCGTGACGCTGTGTAGCGAGCGGTATGCGGCATGAGAGTAAACGCTGACCTTCAGATGCAATCTGCCAT
>JAOPWF010000697.1 GCA_025965815.1 Mycobacterium sp. | reverse complement strand
AACCATGCCGGCCACCACATCACCTTCAATGGATCGACGCACTTGGCATCAATCGAACACGCAGTACCACAACAGCTTTCAACTTAAAAGGCACTGACCTGCAACGACGCCAAAGTTAACGGCATTGGGTCTACGACCGACTCGGTTCTTCAGCAAGCTGACCGCGCAGTCGACGAACAATCACCGAAGGAAAGGATTCATGTGGCGCAGCCAGCTCAAGTTCTGCTACTGACGGCGATCGCAGCAGCTTCCTTCGCCATCATGGGCTCCCTCAAGCGCCGCTCCGATCGGGCGGCCGCCAAGGCGCCACCCAGTAAGGCCTCGGCCGCTGAATCCATCAGTCGCCAAGGGCGGAAAGGCGTTTCGGGGCTCAACACGCCGTAAAGGTTTCCTGCGGTGGCGTTAACGAAGCGTCAGGGATCGGTTCTGGCGGCTCGAGCCGGCGTAGGAATGGAAGGCATCGACCGCCGTCACGGGGTGGTCGGGGCAGGAGGTATTTCGATGATGCCGTTTTCAATCATCCACACCCATCGGAGGGCAACCGCGACGCGGTTCAACTCCGTGGTGTCACCCTCCGAGAACGCTTCCGAACCGGACATGTCGATTCCTCGACAGAGCGGTTTGTCCGATATCCGGCAGTTGAGCTCGCAATACCGCAGAGCGTTTCCGTGGGCTGGGATCACCTTTCCGGCAAATCAATTGCGGAACAAGGATGTCGCGCAATGGGTGAGAGAGCACGGTCATGCGGTCGATGTGAGCTCCGGTGATGAGCTAACCCTCGCGGCTGCGAAGGATTTCCGCCCGGCACGGATTGTGCTGCACGGGGACGACACAACCTCGGTGCCGGTCCGCCGCGCAGCCATCATTGGCGTCGGCAGGTACGTCATCGGCTCCGCTGGGCAGGCCGCGCTGTTGGCCAGCTGCGCCCAGCAGACCCCGCGTGTGCTCGCCGACATCACCGGCGAGCACGCTGACCAGATCGTAGACGCGATACTGGCCTCCTATCGCCTCAACCTCATCGGGCTACATTCTCGACTGGAATCCTCAGCGACACAGGTTGATTCCTACACACGGATGATCTGGTCGATGGTCGCACAGATGGCGCGTATCCGCCGTGATGAGGGGATCATCCTCACTCGCATCTGTCTGGCCGGCGGCACGGGGCTAGCCAACCGAAGCGATGAGGCGAAAGCTCTGTCACATTTGTCCGCGGCGATCGAGTCCAACCTCGAGGACGCCTGCGCCAAGTTTCGCTTCCCGCGGCCTGCACTGATCCTCGCGCCGCAGGTAGGTCCAGCCTCCCGACTTGGCCAACAAGCTGAAACCTCCTGAACCACAACACTTGACGCACGAACGATCGTGCGCGGCCGCGAGATCCGCCTACCGCAACGTATGGCTTCAGGGCCTGCTGTAGACTGCCGCGTCATCGATGTCCGAGTGGGACCGGTCGGGCAGGGCGCGGACGCACGCCACCGTGATAACCGCGGCAACGACGATGTAAACGGAAATCGAATAGGGCGTCCCGGTCTCGTGCAGCAGCCACGTCGCCAGTAGGGGCGCCGGGCCGCCGGCGAAGACCGACGCCAGCTGGTAGCCGAGACCGGCGCCGCCGTAGCGCAGGTGGGTCGGGAAGCTTTCGCCGATCAGCGCGGCCTGGGGCCCGTACTGCATGGCGTGCAGTACCAACGACAACACGATGGCGATGAAGATCAGCACGCGGCCGCCGTGAGACAGAACGGCGAAGTACGGAAAGGCGAGCAATCCGGTCAGGACGGCTCCGGTCAGGTACACCCGCTTGCGGCCGAACCTGTCCGACAGGTGCGAGAACAGCGGGATCATCGCGAGCTCGAGCACCGCGCCCGCCAAGACCGCGGTGAGCACAAATGTCTTGCTGTAGTGGTGCCGCGACACGACATAGGTCAGCACGAAGGTGGTGAACAGGTAGAACGGCATCTGCTCGCTGAATCGTGCCCCCGCCGAGAGCAGGATCTCCCGCCAATGGCGCCGGATCGCCTCCATCACTGGTGCGCGCGCGGTTTTGCCTTGGGCCAGCACCCTGGCGAACATGGGTGTCTCGAGGATCTTCAGCCGGATCACCAGCCCGACGGCCACCAGCACCAAGCTGGCCAGGAACGGCACCCGCCAACCCCAGGAGTTGAACGCCTCGGGCGACAACGTCGCGGAAAGCAGCGTCATGCCTCCGGTGCCGAGCACCAACCCAACCGGAACACCGATCTGCGCGGCACTTCCGAGCAGCCCACGCCTGTCCTGGTCACCCCACTCCATCGCCAGCAGCACCGACCCGCTCCACTCACCGCCGATCGCGATGCCCTGCACCAGCCGCAGCAGCACCAGTAGCAGCGGCGCGGCCAACCCGATCGACGCGGTCCCCGGCAGGATGCCGACGATGGCGGAGGCGATGCCCATGACCAACAGCGTGATGATCAGCGTGGTCTTCCGCCCGATCCGGTCACCCCAGTGCCCGAATATCGCCGCCCCCACCGGGCGCGCGGCGAACCCGACCGCGTAGGTAGCAAAGGACTGCATCGCACCCGCGTACGCGCTCGAAGCCGGAAAGAACACGTGCGGGAAAACCAGCGCGGCGGCCGTGTTGTAGAGGAAGAAGTCGTACCACTCGATCGTGGTGCCGATCGCGCTTCCTAGCGCCGCACGCCGCACCTGTACGCGCTGCGATTCCGGATCCAGCTCCGTCTTATCGGTCGCCATACATTGATAATGGAACTACTCCGCTAGCCGTGGGCCGGATTGGGCGCCTTTTAAGGCGGCAATCGAACTGTTCACCTAGGCAACCATCTGCCAGAGCAGCTCAGAAACGACGTATGCGCGGGTCAACCTGCACATCCACCCGACCGCTACGACGCGTTGAGCGGGAAGCAGTGGGGCAGCGGCGGCAGACGATCGATCCGGAGCCGGGGGCGCCGGCCAGCTGGCGCCTGGCGCAAAAATTACCCAAATGTGACATTTTCGCCGCAAGGCAACAGTTTCGGTCGAACATTGCTATGCCCGTAGTGCTCCGTGTTGCCGTCTAACCCCTCGATCGGCGGCCACACGGAGCTCACTGTTTCCGTACGTCGAGCGTCAAGAAGGCGAAATCCACTGATCCACAGGGGTTGATCAAGATCAACGTCACCTGCGGAGTGAAAAATTGGGACTGCGGCCATTGGAGCCAGTCGGCTGCTCCGCCAGCCTCGGTGCCGCTCAGCTGGAACGCGAGATCAGCAGTTACTACCGGGAACAGGTGTGGGTGACGCCGTCGGGAATGTTCAACCAGAACCAGCTGAATCACGTTGTCGCCGAACTCGGCGCGGCGCGGATCATCTACTCCGAAGACTTCCCGTGCGTCATTCGTGACAACGCTGCGGGATCTCTTGAGCTAGCTGCCCTTTCGGTATCCGACAAAAAGCGATCGCTCACGGCAACGTTGAAGGGTTGCTCCCGATCTGACTCCGCGATGCGTGACCCCAAGCCCGCATTCTCGCGACGCGGGCGGCTCAGCACGCTGGTGGGTATGCGCCCCACTTAGTCCGTTTCGTCGTCAAGCGGGGATTCGACGAGTAGCGACAAGCCGTGGAGCGGAGGCATCTCCACAGCGAAGCTGTGTAAATCGTCGATGGAAGCAAAGGCCTTGCCGGTGAACATGTCTGACACCTGAGCGCCTGGCGGTAGATGTTCGGAGCGGACGGTGCCTGCGATCTCTTCGTTGGCGAAGTTGAGCACGGTGAGCTGCTGTTGACGGGGGTCTTCGAGCTGGTGAACCAGCACGAGCATCCCCCGGTGTGAAACCTCGGGGATGTCGAGCTGCCGACTGGTGGCTATGCCGTAGTGGGAACGGACCTTCAGAATCGCCTGCAGTTGGCGCAGGAAACTGGTCTCATCGGCAAGCTGCTCGGGGATCGAACCGTAGAGGCTGCGGCCCCGGGGCATTCCGGCTGAGGACCGGGTGGCCCGCGCGTTGACCCCCATGAGGTCATGGGCGGCGCGGTGAATCCAGCGAGTGTCGCCGCCTTCGACCAGTTCGGCGACCTCCTCCGTGGGTAGCGTGAGCATCCCGCACAGGTCCCAGCCGGATAGGGCGAACACCCCGGGCTGTAACGCGTTGAACATCGCCAGCAACAGATGCGCTCGACGGATGAGGTCGATGTCGTCGATCTCATCCAGGTCGGTGATGCCGAGAGCGGCTGAAATAACCGTCGCAGTGGTAGAGGCGATTCCGTTCGTGGTGAAAACGCGGTTGTAGGGGGCCTTCGGTCCGGTAAGGCGTTCGGTCAAGTCGTGGCGGATGGTGTCTCCGAGCTCTTCACCGGTGATCGGCTCGCCCTTGTAGGTGTAGGTGTCGTCGCGGTGGCCGGTCGACCAGTGCACCAGCTCGTAGGTCAGTTCGTCGTGGTTCTGCAGAGCGTGCACCAGTGACGCGGGATCGATGCCGAGCTCCAACGTTGCGCGCAGGGTGAGCCGGAGGAATTCGGTGTCGGCCGTGGCCAGCGCGTGGTGGTAGGCGGGCCGGTTGATGAAGTCGTAGGACAGGTCGGCGCCGGCTTCGCCGGTTTCGCGGATGTCATCGATCGTCAGATTGAGCTCCTGGAAGGTGAACCCGCCCACTTTCCGCACCATGCTGGCGATCAGGTGATTGGCCGCCTCGGACAGTGGGTGGCCCTCCGACCACCCGGAATCGCCTTCGGCGGCGTTCTTCTCCGCACCTAGAAAGCCGTTCGCGTCGAGACGCAGCGCCCCAGAGCCGAGATCGGTGAGGGAATGTAGGGCGTCGCCGATCACCATGCGCATGCCGGCGAATGACGGGTCCAGCCAGTTGATGGATGGTTGCCCGTCCTTGAAGTAGTGCAGGTACACCCAGCGACGTTCGACGCCGTCGACACCGACAACTGGGCGGGTAACGCTCCAATTGGTTTCCTTGACGCCCTCGGCGTAGAAGATCACCCGCTGAAGGCGGCCGATGATGTAGCCGGCTTTGTCGAGCCACTCCTCGGTGGCGGCGTCGATATTGACCGAATCCGCGCCGCCCGGAACATCGGGCAGTTCATGCCAGTCGCGGGGGTCGATCTCGACCATGTGGTAGATGCCGGGATAGTCCGCGTACTTCATCTCGGCAAGTCGGAAGTCGGCACCCTTGCCGGTATGCCCAGGCACAATGTCGTCGATGATGGTGCCGCCATACCAGCCTGCGGCGGCGCAAATTTCCCGGAATTCTTCTTCAGTTCCGAACGCGGGATCAATTTGGGTACTGATGCGATCGAAGTGGCCATCCACGCTCGGGGTGTACTGCCACCCGGCAATGCCGCCCGCCCGCTTCACAGGTCCCGTGTGAATCGCTTCGATGCCGATCTCGGAGAAGGCCTTCCACATGTCCTCGTCGGCCATCGTCTTCAGGAAGGACACATCGGGACGGGTGATCAGCGACAGCGGGTAGGCGGTGAACCACACCGAGGCCGCATCCACAGCGGCACGAGGGTTCGGGGTGGCATATGGGTTTTGCCACATTGAGCCCTGGCCGGAGAATTGCTGGCTGATCTCGTTGGCGTCGGCCAGCATGGACTGCGAGAGGAGCCAGGACACGTAGGCGGAGTTCTCACCTGTGGCCGGACCGTCCTGGGCAACTGATCGGCGCGTGAAGGGTGCCTTGACTCGGGGTCGGAAGCGCAACGTGCGCGGACGAGCTGGGTGGAAGTGCTCGGCGTAGGTGATCTCAGCCGGCTCGTGGGCCTGCTCGTCTCCCATCTCCTTCGTTTCCGACATCCGCTTCCTTCCTACCGGTTACGTCGACGACCGCGGCTGGTCCGACGCCACCGTCCGCGCCATTATTGCCGCAATGGCGGCCTGTTGAAACGCGCTGCCCGATCTGGTGGTTCGCCTTCGCTCAGGCTGGTCTCGAGCTTTTGCTCCGTCGCATCGTGCTTACAGTCTTACAGCCGAGCACCGTGACGCCTCAGATCTCCGCGGCGTCGCTGATCAGGATGGCGTCCGTCGATGGCAAGCGCTGCTAATTACGACTCACGCGTGGTCGGGTGTTCAGCAACGTGCTGCCCTTTTCGCTCAGGCCGCGCTCAATCACATCGCCGGTGGTACCCAACTGCGCGGCCCAATCCGCCGCGCGATAAAGATAGCGGACGTAGTCGACCCGCCAACCGTTGATCCACTGCTCCCCGGTCAAAGCTTGCAGAGCGGCGATGACGTTGGCATCCATGATCAAGGGCTGGAGCCGACCGGGTCTTGCCCCCCAACCGCCGAAGTACAAAAACTTGGTGGTCGTCGCCAGCAGGTGCCTGCGCATCGAGACGTCCCGGTCGGAGCCATGGCCCAGCACATAGCAATCGCGGTCGGGGACCTGCCCGTCGAAAAGCCAGGTCGCCAGGCCGTCAGCATCAACGCCAGCTACATCACTTCGTACCAACAATTGCCCCTCGCCAAGGAACCGTACCCTCGCGTCGATCGCCCAAACACGGCCAGGTAGCGCGCAGCCAGGGCAGCCGGGTCTCCCCCGCGTCGCCCGCCGTCGATGGGCAAAGTGGGCGCGCCAACGGCGAAACTTTCCGCGACACTGTCCCGTCCTTCGTTTATGAGCATCCCAATTCTGCTGTTCTGCATGAAATCTGCACACGGACAACCGACGACGCGTCTCTCGCCGATCTCCAAGAAGGGAGCAGCGTGACGACAGTGTCGAGAATCGCGCTCTACATCTGTGTGGTGTTCTCCGGCCTGTTCGCCGGGTTCCTGATGGCCGTGCTGGTCATTGAAGCGAGGCCTGAGGAGCTTTGACGCCGCGGTCTACACGCAGGTTCGCCAGGTCGAGCTCGTGGGGCTCGATGTTCTCGCCACGGTTCTGTTGCCGCCGGCGATCGTCGCCACGGCGATCCTTCTCGTCACAGCGGTCCGGCGGCGAGACGGCAGCCGCTGGCTGATACTGGCAGCGCTTGTCCTGCCCGCGGCGGTCTTCGCCACCAGCCAGCTCGTCAGCATTCCCATCAACGCCGACCAGGTTCATTGGACGGTGCAGGCAACTCCCCTGGACTGGGCCAGCGTGCGGGATCGTTGGCAGATCGCCCACCTCGGCCGGATCGTTGCCGCCGTCGTCGCCTTCGGATTGCTCGCGGCGGCAACCAACACCCGGGGCATGGAGCATCGCCGCCGCGGAGACGCAAATATCACTGTTGATGATTGTCATTAAATGTGACAGTATTGGTCTGTGACC
>JAOPWF010000407.1 GCA_025965815.1 Mycobacterium sp. | reverse complement strand
GCTCCCAGGTGAAGCCGATGCCGCCGTGCACCTGCAGCGCCGTGCCGGCCACCTCGGCGGCCGCAGCCTTCGCATACGCGGCCGCCGCCGACGCCGCACGGGATCGTGCGGCGGGGGTATCGGCCGCGTCGAGAGCCAGCGCCCCGGCCCAGAGGGCGGAACGCCCGGCCTCCACCCGCAGCGCCATGTCGGCACAGTGATGCTTGACCGCCTGGAATGACCCGATCGGGACACCGAACTGCTGGCGCTGCCCGGCGTAGGTAACGGTCATCTCCAGCAGCCGGGCCGCCGCGCCCAGTGCATCCAGGCCGCGGTGCACCGCCAGCGCGTCGCGCACTCGGGCGACGGTGCCCGTGGGGAGCGGGATTTTTTCGGTTTCCGGATCGAGGTCCAGCCGGGCCCACGAACGGGTGAGGTCCAGGGTCTTCATATCGACCAGCGACGCGTTGTGGACCACGGCGAGGTACTCGCCGTCTGCGGAATCGCCGACCACGGCCACAGCCGACATGTCCGCCGCCATCGGTACCGGGGTGGTGGGTGCCGATGGACCGACCGGCAGGCGGGCTACGCCGACCAGCGCATCGCCCTCGGCGGCCGGTCCAGCCTCCGGCGCTTGCCCCGACGAGCTGGCGAAGCCGAGCAGCCACGCCGCGATCGCCAGATCGGCCAGCGGCAGCGAGCTCCCCGCATACCCGTGCGCCTCGCTGAGCACGGCGAGATCGACGTGGGTGCCACCCATCTCGGGTGTCAGCAGGGCCAACAGGCCGGACTCCCCGGCGTGGTTGACCGCGTCGCGGTCGACGGTCACGGCAGTCTTGTCGAGTGCCTCGCGGACCCGCGCGATCGGATCGTGGCGCTCCAGCCACGACCGTTCCGCCTCGGCGAGCTGCTCCTGTTCGCTGCTGAGTCCGAAGTCCATCGGCGGCCTCCTAGTAAGTTGACCTAGTAAACCATGTGATCTACGTTGATCCTGGGCAGGTGCGGCGCACGACGATTCAGGAAGCGGCTATGACAAGCATCCACGACGCGCTGGGTCGGTTGTGGACCGCCGACGACGGCACCCCGATGCTGCAGCAGGACGGCTACTGGGTCAGCTGGGGCGAAATCCGCGCAGTCGCCGAGCGGATCGACCTCGAGTTGACCGACGCCGGCTGCGGCCCGGGCGGTCGCGTGGCCGTGGTGCTGAGCAATCGCAAGGAGTCGGTCGCCGCGCTGATCGCGATCTTCCGTGCGGAGCGCACGCTGGTCACGATCAGCCCTCTGCAACCGCCCGCGCGACTCAGTTCCGATCTGGCGGCCTCCGGTGCCGGCTACCTGCTCGCCCCGGAAGCGCTGTGGGCCGAGCAGGTGTTCACCGATGCCGTCGCCGAACTCGGCGCTACGGCCTGGAGCATCGAAGGAAGTGCAGTCACGCTGCGCGCCAAGGCAACCCACGACCCGCAGGCCGGGGACCCCGGCATCGCCATCGAAATGCTGACCTCCGGCACGACCGGTCCGCCTAAGCGGATCCCGCTGACCCGGGTGCAGCTGGAGGCGTCGTTGTCGGCTGCGCTGATGCACAACAATCGTCCGGAAGTCAGGGACAAGCCCCCGCTGACCGGCTCCGTTGGCCTGGTGACCCTCCCCATCGTGCACATCGGGGGCCTGTGGGCGTTGCTGCAGTCGCTGGTGGCCGCGCGCCCGTTCGTCATGCTGGAGCGCTTCACGCTGTCTGGCTGGCACACCGCGGTCAGGGAACATCGGCCGATCCTGGCCGGGCTGCCGCCGGCCGCGATCCGCACGGTGCTCGACTCGTCCGACATGCCCAAAGAGGACCTGGCGAGCATCCGCGCCATCAACGCCGGCACCGCGCCGGTGGACCCCGTTCTGGTCGACGCGTTCTTCGAGCGCTACGGCATCCCCATCCTGGTCGTCTACGGCGCCACCGAGTTCTCCGGTGCCGTTGCGGGCTGGACTCTCAAGGACTTTCACGCGTCCTGGGCCGATAAGAAGGGCAGCGTCGGTCGGGCCTTCCCCGGTGTGCGGTTGCAGGTGGTTGACGACGAGGGCTCGGTACTGCCGACCGGCGAGACCGGCCGGCTGCAGGTCTCCTCACCGCAGGTGGGCGGCGGAGGCGAGTCTCCCAAGGGGCTGGGGGCACCTCCAGCTTGCGGGGGAGAGCGCAGCGACTCTGGGGATGAGCACTGGGTCGCCACCAGCGACCTGGCGCACATCGACAGCGACGGTTACCTCTACATCGACGGGCGCGCCGACGACGTCATCCTGCGCGGCGGCTTCAAGGTCGCACCCGAGACGGTCGTCCGGGCGCTACGTGCCCATGACGCGGTCGCCGACGCGGCCGTTGCCGGACTGCCCGACCCGCGGCTGGGTCACATCCCCGTGGCCGCCGTCGAACTCCGGTCCGGAGCATCCGCGACCGGCGAGGAGCTACGCGCGCACTGCCGGAATCTGCTGACGCCTTACGAGGTGCCGGTCGAGGTCTTCGTAATCGACGAGCTGCCCCGCGGCGCGGCGCTGAAAGTGGACCGGCGCCGGCTTATCGCCAGGCTCGACGAGCTGCGCGGACAACCTGCCCCACAACCGGCGGGAACGAGCTGACCCCCAGCCATGGCGCAACGCGACATCGGTGTTATGAAAGACCAGAAAACCATTGGTGAAAAGTCGTAAGGAGAAGTTCCATGGCTGAAGCCGTAATCGTGGAGGCGGTGCGGTCGCCGATCGGCAAACGCAACGGCGGCCTGTCCGGCGTGCACCCGGCGGAGCTGTCCGCGCAGGTGCTCAACGGACTGGTCGAACGCGCCGGCGTCGACCCGGAGATCGTCGACGACGTCATCTGGGGCTGCGTGATGCAGGCCGGTGAGCAAGCGCTCGACATCGCGCGGACCGCGCTGCTCACCGCCGGCTGGCCGGAGACTGTTCCCGGCGTCACCGTTGACCGCCAGTGCGGGTCCAGCCAGCAGTCGGTGCACTTCGCCGCCGCGGGTGTCGTCGCGGGCCATTACGACGCGGTGGTCGCCGGCGGCGTCGAATCGATGTCGCGGGTGCCGATGGGCGCCTCCATCGCGGGTGGGGGCAAGCCCTACCCCGAGGGATTCATGAGCCGCTACGGGGGCTACCCGAATCAGGGCCTCGGAGCCGAGATGATCGCCGAGAAGTGGGGCCTCGATCGCACCACGCTGGACGAGTTCTCGCTCAGCTCGCACGAGAAAGCCGCCGCCGCACAGGATTCCGGTGCCTTCGATGATCAGATCGTCGCCATCACGGACCAGGACGGAAATCCCGTGCTCAAGGACGAGGGCATCCGCCGCGGCACCCCGATGGAGAAGATGGCCCAGCTGAAGCCCGCGTTCAAGGAGGACGGCGTCATTCACGCCGGCAACTCCTCGCAGATCTCCGACGGTTCGGCCGCGCTGCTGTTCATGTCAGCGGAGAAGGCGAAGTCGTTGGGCCTCACGCCGATCGCCAAGGTGCACACCGCGACGCTGGCCGGCGCCGACCCGATGATCATGCTCACCGCGCCGATCCCCGCCACCCAGAAGGCGCTGAAGCGCTCCGGACTGAAGATCGACGACATCGGCGTGTTCGAGGTGAACGAGGCGTTCGCCCCGGTGCCGCTCGCGTGGCTGAAGGACATCGGCGCCGACGAGAAGAACCACAACCCCAACGGCGGCGCCAACGCGCTGGGCCACCCGCTCGGCGGGTCGGGTGCGCGCATCATGACCACGATGCTCTACCACATGCGCGACAAGGGAATTCAGTACGGCCTGCAGACCATGTGCGAGGGCGGCGGCCAGGCCAACGCGACGATTCTGGAACTGCTGTGACGGCTACCGACCCGGTCACCGAACCCGCGGCGCTCGTCGAGCGTCGTGGCAACGTCCTGGTGATCACCATCAACCGGCCCGATGCTCGCAATGCCGTCAACGGTGCGGTGAGCACCGCGGTCGGCGACGCGCTGGCCCTGGCACAGGACGACCCGGAGGTGCGTGCGGTGGTCATCACCGGCGTCGGCGACAAATCCTTCTGCGCCGGAGCCGATCTCAAGGCCATCTCGCGCGGCGAGAACCTGTACCACCCGGAGCACGGTGAGTGGGGATTCGCCGGCTATGTGCACCACTTCATCAAAAAGCCCACCATCGCCGCGGTCAACGGCACCGCCCTGGGCGGCGGCACCGAGTTGGCACTGGCGAGCGACCTGGTGGTCGCCGAGGAGAGCGCGAAATTCGGCCTGCCGGAGGTCAAGCGCGGGTTGATTGCCGGTGCCGGCGGGGTGTTCCGCATCGTCGAACAGTTGCCACGCAAGATCGGGCTGGAACTGCTGTTCACCGGCGAGCCGATCAGCGCGGCCGACGCTGCTAGATGGGGCCTCATCAACCAGGTGGTCCCCGACGGCACCGCGCTGGAGGCCGCACTGGCACTGGCCGAGCGGATCACCGTCAATGCACCGCTGTCGGTACAGGCGAGCAAGCGGGTGGCCCTGGGCGCCGACGACGGTGTCATCACCGCCGACGAGGCGGGCTGGGACAGAACCACCAGAGAGTTCCGCACACTGCTGAAATCCGAGGACGCCAAGGAAGGTCCCTTGGCGTTCGCCGAGAAACGTCAACCCGTATGGAAGGCGCGCTGAACAATGCGACGTGTGCAGGACAAAGTCGTTCTGGTCACCGGTGGGGCCCGCGGTCAGGGCCGCAGCCACGCGGTCAAGCTGGCCGAAGAGGGCGCGGACATCATCCTCTTCGACATCTGCCACGACATCGACACCAACGACTACCCGCTGGCCACCCCGCGCGACCTCGAGGAGGCCGGGTTGGAGGTGGAGAAGACCGGGCGGCGGGCCATCACCGCCGAGGTCGACGTGCGCGACAAGGCCGCGGTAGTCAGCGCGCTGAGGTCGGCCGTCGACGAGTTCGGCAAGCTCGACGTAGTCGTGGCCAACGCCGGCATCTGCCCGCTGGGCACCGGCAAGCCGATCGGCGCGTTCGCCGACGCGTTCGATGTCGACTTCATCGGTGTGGTGAACGCTATCCACGCCGCGCTGCCCTACCTGTCGTCGGGCGCGTCCAGCATCACCACCGGCTCGGTCGCCGGGCTGATCGCCGCCAGCCAGGCCTCGGGTGTCGGCCCGGCCGGACCCGGTGGGGCGGGTTACAACCTCGCCAAGCAGATGGTGGATTCCTACACCAAGCAGCTCGCCACCCAGTTGGCGCCACAGTCGATCCGCGCGAACGTCATTCATCCGACCAATGTCAATACACCAATGCTCAACAGCGAACCCATGTTCAAGGTGTTCCGGCCGGATCTGGACCATCCCACCCGCGACGACGCCATGCTGGCGTTCCCGGTCATGCAGTCCATGCCGGTGCCGTACGTGGAACCCGAGGACATCTCGAACATGGTCTGTTTCCTGGCGTCCGACGAATCCCGCTACATCACCGGCAGCCAGTTCAAGGTGGATGCCGGCGCGATGTTGAAGTTCTGACGAAAGGGTTGCGGCACTATGACTACCGCGGAAACAACCGAAAAAACGCAGGCTGACGCTGCGGCGGTCGAGGGACGCATCACCGACGAGGATATCGAGCGGGCGAAGGCGCAGATCGGCATCGCGGTCAACCAGCGCGACGATGCGTGGAACAAGTTGCCCCAGGCGGATACGATCACCCACTTCGCGTTCGGCTGCGGTGACGACAACCCGCTGTTCGGAGACCCCGGATACGGACCGGGAACGCGGTGGCACGCACAGATCGCCCCGCCGACCTTTCCGATCGCAACTGGGCTGGACCAGACGCCCAAGTTCACCGATCCGGAGCGAAAGAAACTGTTCCGCGGGCTGTTCCGGGGCACCGGGAAGTACTACTCCGGTGTGAAATGGACGTGGTATCAACCGGCTTACGCCGGGCGGCCGGTGCTGATGGAGAGTTACACCCTCGACGTGCAGGTCAAGGAGAGCCAGTTCTCCGGCGGGCGGTCGGTGAGGGAGACCTACCGGTTCCTCTACGTCGACGCCAACGGCAGCCCGATCGCCACCCGCGACGAGGCGTACATCAACGCCGAGCGCCACGGCTCGAAGAAGTCCGGCAAGCTGGCCGGCATCGAGCGTAAGCATTGGACGCCAGAGGAGTTCGCCGAGGTCGAGGCCGCCTACGAGGCCGAGGTGCGGCGTGGGGCCGAACCGCAGTGGTGGGAGGACGTCAACGTCGGCGACGAGTTGCCCGCGGTGATGAAGGGTCCGCTGACCGTGGTGGACATCATCAGCATGCACATGGGCTGGGGCTGGGGCGGTTACGGTGTCGGCCCGCTGAAGTTCGCGCACCAGTTGCGCAAGCGGATGCCGGCGTTCTATCAGCCCGACGAGTACGGCGTGCCCGATGTGGTGCAACGGTTGCACTGGGATCCCGAGCGGGCGCAGGCGCTCGGCATCCCGGCGCCCTACGACTACGGGCAGATGCGCGCGGCGTGGGTCAGCCACCTGCTGACCAACTGGATCGGCGACGACGGCTGGCTGGCCGAGATGGACCTGCAGATGCGCGGGTTCAACTACCACGGTGACGTTCACCGCTGCGCCGGCACCGTGACCGCAAAGGGTGCGGGACCGGCCGAGGCTATTAGTCTGGATGTGTTCGCCACCAGCCAACGTGACGAAGCCACCACCAAGGGCACCGCCAAGGTGCTGCTGCCCTCGAGGGAGACCGGCGCGGTGACGTTACCGGTCCCGGACGAAGAACTGAGAAGGCGCGGGGCACAGGTCGTCTCGCGGATATCGGGCAAGGTCGGCGAGGAGATGCGCCGCCTCCACGGAGAGTGACACGGACATGAAGCGACTGATTTTCGAGGCGGATCACGAGCAGCTGCGCGAGACCACCAGGCAGTTCATCGAGCGCGAGGTCGCGCCCAACGCCGAGAAATGGGAGGCCGACCGCATCGTCGACCGCTCGGCATACGTGGCCGCGGGCAAGTACGGGCTGATCGGATTCAACATGCCCGAGGAGTACGGCGGCGGCGGGTCCGAGGACTTCCGATTCAACGCCGTGATCAACGAGGAGATCGCCAAGTGGGGTTCGGTGGCCCCGGCGCTCAGCCTGCAGAACGACGTCGTCGGCCCGTACTTCAAGACGCTGGCCAATGACGAACAGAAGGAGCGCTGGCTCCCGGGCATCATCAGCGGGGAGACCATCGTCGCCATCGCGATGACCGAGCCGGGCGCCGGCAGCGATCTGGCCGGCATCCGCACCTCGGCGGTGCGCGACGGTAGCGGAAATGGGGACTGGATCGTCAACGGCGCCAAGACCTTCATCTCGTCGGGGATCAACAGCGACCTGGTAGTTGTGGTGGCGCGCACCGACCCGGACGCGGGTCACAAGGGTATCACGCTGCTCGTGGTGGAGCGCGACATGGCCGGCTTCACCCGCGGTCGCAAGCTGGACAAGATGGGCCTGCACTCCCAGGACACCGCCGAGTTGAACTTCGACAATGTGCGGGTGCCTGCTGCGAACGTACTGGGCAAGGAAGGCCGCGGCTTCTACCACCTGATGCACAACCTCCCGTCGGAGCGGCTGTCGATCGCGATCTCGGCGATCGCGGGCGCACGGGAAAGCTGGCGTCAGACACTGCAGTACGCCAAAGACCGCAAGGCGTTCGGCCAACCGATCGGCAGCTTCCAGCACAACCGCTTCCTGCTGGCCGAGATGGACACCGAACTCGAGATCGGCGAGCAGTACATCGA
>JAOPWF010000692.1 GCA_025965815.1 Mycobacterium sp. | reverse complement strand
AAGCGCATTCGGCCGATTCCTCGAAACGTGCCGCTTCTGGATTGACGTCTCCGAGCCGGGCGGCCTTCGCCCCGGCGGCGAGGGTCGCAAGACCGCGGTGACGGTGCGGATCATGCACTCGATGATTCGCCGCCGGATCGCTCCGCACCCTGAATGGGACGGCCCCCGGCTCGGCATCCCCCTCAGCCAGAACGCCCAGCTGGGGACCCTTTTCACGTCGTTCATGCTGAACGAGCACGCCAAGAAGATTGGGTATTTGGTTACCGACGAGGAGATCCTCGATCACATGCACTTCTGGCGCTACGTCGGGTATGTCCTCGGCGTCGAGCCGAGCCACTACCCCGAGACCGTCGAAGACTGGTGGCGGATGGCCTACACGATCATGTTGCAAGACAACAAACGCGACGGTGCCGATGCCAAGATGCTCGCGCAGTCGTTCGTTGCCGCGTTTCGACCCGCCGACGAGGACACGGGAAACGTCCGTAGGCGAAAGACGAAGGAATACAACAAGGTTCGCAACTGGGGTAGATTCTTCCTCTACGCCAAGACCTTTGAGGTCAATGAGTTGCCCGACCCTGGCTGGCGCCGATGGCTTACGCTGACCCCCCTCGTGCCCAATCTCGTCAATGAGATGGGCCGCCGGATTCTCCCCAGGTGCGCCGATGTGATCGACCGACGGCAGCGCGCCCGGCGCTCGACGTGGCTCGAATCACACATGGCAGGGCAGCCGCCCCGGTTCACACCGGTCGAGGTGCTGTCTCGCTGACGACCCATGTCGCCGGCCGCGAACCATCGCGTTTCGCTACGTAAATTCGTGATGCACTGGCGGTAACGACCATCGCGGACCTTATGACGTGGTTGTAACTCGCTCCTGGCCCGAAATGCGCCATTGTGTTTCACCGCGTGAACTCTCTTCCGTTTGCGTCTTGGCATATGCTGTGAAGCATCGCGAAATCTGCTGGTAGACGGCATCTTTGCGCGGTCGGTGGACGCAGCAAGCTCACAGGATTACGAAATCAGCTGTTATTCCTGATGAAACCATTCCGAAGCAATGTGGCGCTGACAATGGTGTGAACAAGCGTTAATCGCAGTCCACCACAGGAGCATTCATGACCACCACCGAAATCGACGACGCCATCGCCACCAACATCGAGAAGTCGCTCGGCGAGATCCCGCACCCGTCGCTGCCCAAGGGTTCCAACATCTACGGCGGCACCAAGATCTTTCCCGACTACAAGGCCAATGACGGCGAGACGTACTTCACCCTGGTGCACGGCATCGCGCACGAATCGTCCGTCAGCTTCGTCGCGGTCCTGCAGGCGACCCGCGCACTGCGCAAGGGCTTCGAGTCGGCCATCTACTTCTATGGACCCGGCGCGATCAACTGCCTGGCCACCCGCGGATTCCCTACCGCCGGTGACAGCGCGTTCCCCGGTGAGCAGAACATCAACGACGCCCTGGGCAGCTTCATCAAAGAGGGCGGCACGGTGTTCTGCTGCCGATTCGGCCTGGCGCTGCACGGAGGTCGCGAGGAAGACCTCATCGAAGGCGTGATCCCCGCGCATCCCCTCGATGTCCAGGACGCCGTGATCCACTATGCCCGCAAGGGCGCCATCATCAACTCGACCTACATGGTCTAGGGGCGAATATGCCTTCGGTTCCCTTGACCACCGGCCCCGGCCTGCGCGTCCGGGCGGACCTGGCCGTGCGCGGCGCCCGGATGGTGGCGCCGGTATCGCGCCGCGCCGGCGCCGGGCCATCGGACGACGGGCACGTCAGCATCGCCGGCAACGGAGCGACGATTCCCATCAATCCGTCCAGTGAGCTCGTGATCGACGGCACCCGTGTGCTTTTAGACGGTGTCGACACGGGTGTCCAGGTGCACCCGGTCGCCCGGCCGCGGTTCTACGACCTCACCACCGCCGACGGCACCAGTTACGAGCAGATCGCGCGCCTGCACGGCACCAATGTGCTCGCTACCACCGTCATCCAGAAGTGCATCCGCTACAGCCAGTCGCAGCGCTGCCGGTTCTGCACCATCGAGGAGTCGCTGTACGCCGGCGACACCGTTGCCGTGAAGTCACCCGGGCAGATAGCGGAGGTGGCGCAGGCCGCGGTCCGCCTGGACGGGATCACCCAGCTCGTGATGACCACCGGAACCACCAACGGAAAAGACCGGGGCGCGGCACATCTCGCCAGGTGCGTGCGGGCCGTCAAGGCCGTCCTCCCACAACTGCCGATCCAGGTGCAGTGCGAGCCACCTACGGACCTGTCCGTCATCGGCGAGCTCCGTGCGGCCGGGGCGACCGCCATCGGCATCCACATCGAGTCGATGAACGACGACGTGCGGCGGGCGTGGATGCCCGGCAAGTCGACGGTCCCGCTGGCCGAGTACCGCGCAGCCTGGACCGAAGCCGTGCGCGTGTTCGGCCGCAACCGGGTGTCGACCTATGTGCTCATCGGCCTCGGCGACAGCGCCGACTATATCGTCGCCGCCGCCGACGAACTGATCGACATGGGCGTCTATCCGTTCGTGGTGCCTTTCCGGCCGCTCGCCGGTTCGCTGGCCACCTCCGACGGCGCCGCCCCTCCATCGGCCGACCTGGTCGCCGACGTCACCGGACGCGTCGCCTCACTGCTGCGGGCTGCGGGAATGACCGGCGCCGACCAGCAGGCCGGCTGCGCGGCCTGCGGCGCCTGCGGCCTGCTCTCCGCGGCAGGAGCGTGATCGTGACCGAAAACCTGCTCGTCTCACTACTCTCCGGCGAAGCCGCCGCACCGCCGCAGGGCTACCTCATCACCACGGTGGACGAACAGCCGGCACCCATCGCCGCCGAGTATGCCGCGCTGCGGCAACACGTGTTCGTCGAGAAGCAACAGCTGTTCTCCAGCACCGACCGTGACGCCCTCGACGCCGACCCCGCCACCACCGTCCTGGTTGCCCTCGACCCGTCCGGCCATCTGCTGGGCGGGGTCCGCCTCGCACCCGTCATCGACCCCGGCCTGGGCTGGTGGACCGGCAGCCGGCTGGTGTTGTCGCCCGCGGCCCGCGGCGACGGCGTCGGCCGGGCTTTGATTCGCGCGGCGTGCGCATGGGCGGACACCAACGGCGTGCTGCGATTCGAGGCGACCGTTCAGCAGCGTTACGCGGCCCTGTTCGGCGAGCTCGGCTGGATCACGTTGGGCCGCACCGTTATCGGCAGTACCCCACATCTACGCGTGCGGTGGCCCTGCGACCGGTTCGCCCGGCTGGCAGCGGCGACCAAGTCGCTGCTGTCCGGTGTGCTCGAGCCGCTCGAGCGTCACCCGGCAGCCCTCGGTCCATCGAAGTTCCGGGGCGACGACGGTGTCCCGGTTGGTGCCGGGGGCATGGTCGCCGCCTGCGACGCCATCCTGCCGTCGATGGTGGCGCGCGACCCCGAATGGGCAGGCTGGTGCGGAGCACTGGTCAACCTCAACGACCTCGCCGCGATGGGCGCCACGGCCACCGGCATGCTCGACGCTGTCGGCGCACCGACCGCCTCCCAGTTGACCCGCATCATCCGCGGCCTGGCCAACGCATCGCAGGCGTGGGACGTCCCAGTGCTCGGCGGCCACACCCAGGTCGGCGTTCCCGCCGCGTTGTCCGTAACCGCATTCGGGCACACCAAGCAGCCCGTTCCCGGCGGCGGCGCCCGTCCCGGTGATGCGCTGACCGTCACCGCCGACCTATCCGGCGGCTGGCGCCCCGGTTACACCGGGCAGCAATGGGATTCGACCTCCCGGCGCGGCCCCGCCGATCTACGGCAGCTGGCCGGCATCGTGGGCGCCACCGCCCCGCACGCCGCCAAGGACGTCAGCATGGCCGGCCTGATCGGCACTGCCGGGATGATGGCCGAGGCCAGCGGACTACGCGCCGAGATCGCCATCGGAGACGTGCCCACGCCGACCGACGCCCGCGCGGGCGACTGGCTGACCTGTTTCCCCGGCTTCGCGATGATCACCGCGGACACCCCCGGACGGTGCGTCGTGTCGCCCGGCCCGGCAACCTCCCGAGCGTGCGGCACCTTCCGTGCGACCCTCTCCGATCCGCTCGTCACCATCCGGTGGCCCGACGGTGCGGCCACCACGGCCATCGCCGCCGCCGTCACGGGGCTGGGACCGGCACGACAGGACATGCCATGACACACACCGTTATCTCGGTCGCCGCCGCGGATTTCGACCGCGACCTGCAAGCGTGCTTCACGACGATTCAGCGACTCATCGACGAGGCGCGATCCCTCGGCGCGCAGCTGCTGGTGCTGCCCGAGGCCTGCCTCGGGGGCTACCTCCCGAGCCTCGGTGGCGGCGACGAAAGCGAGGCCGAGAAGGTCCGGCGTCTCGAGGCGCTGCCGCCGGCGTTCCCGCTCGACGCACCCGAATTCGACCGGTTGCGGGCGATGGCCGGCGACATGGTCGTCACGCTGGGATTCTGCGAGGCCGTCGGCGAGGACCGCTACAACGCCGCGGTTACCCTGACCGGCGACGGCATCCTCGGCTCCTACCGCAAGGTCCATCAGCCGCTCGGCGAAAACCTCTGTTACAAAGCCGGTTCGGGGTATGCGGCCTTCGACACCCCGGTCGGCCGGATGGGCATGCAGATCTGCTACGACAAGGCGTTTCCCGAAGCGGCACGCGCACTGGCCCTCGACGGCGCCGAGATCATCGCGTCGCTGTCCGCCTGGCCGACCGCCCGTACCGCCACCGTCGCCAACCTAGAGGACGACCGATGGAAGCACCGCTTCGACATCTACGACCAGGCGCGCGCCGTGGAGAACCAGGTGGTGTGGGTCGCGTCGAACCAGGCGGGCACCTTCGGTTCGCTGCGGTTCGTGTGCAGCGCGAAGATCGTCGGTCCCGGCGGGGACGTCATCGCGACCACCGGGGTGCGGCCCGGGCTCGCGACCGCCGAGGTGGATGTCACTGAACGCATCGAGGCGGCCCGTGGCGGCGGGATGTACAACCTGCGCGACCGCAGACCGGACCTGTACCAGTCCATCGTCGAGACCAGCCAGTTCAGCGAGTCCGCCCATGCCTGAGATGACCTTCACCGTCCGCTGGCCCGACGGCGTCACCGAACAGTGCTACTCGCCGTCCCTGGTCATCCACGACTACCTGCAGGACAGCGCGACATACCCGATCGACGAATTCATGTCGCTGACTATTATCGCGTTGACTCAGGCCAGCGAGCGCGTCAAGGCCAGGTTCGGCACGTACTGCACATCGGCCGCCGCGCAGATCGAGGAGCTGCAGGCGGCGCGGCGCAGGTACGGCAACGGGGAGACGGCTGGCGACGTCACCGTGCTACGCATGACACCGGGAGCGAGCGCATGACCGAACATCACCAGGTCGTCGCCATCGGGGCGGGGCAGGCCGGGCTGTCGATGTCCTGGTATCTGAAGCAGTCCGGCATCGAGCATGTTGTGCTGGAGCGTGATTCAATCGGCCACGACTGGCGGGATCGGCGCTGGGACAATTTCACGCTGGTCACCCCGAACTGGCAGTGCGACCTGCCCGGATTCCCCTACGACCGCGGCGACCCGCACGGCTTCATGACGCGTGACGAGGTCTACCGCTTCGTGCTGGACTACGCGGACTCATTCGGGCCGCCGGTGCGGGAGGGGGTCACGGTCACCAATCTCGTCCAGGCGGTGGCGGCACCTCCCGCTTGCGGGGGACGAGCCGGGAATGACACAGCCGGCGGGTTTGACCTGACGACCTCCGCGGGTGCAATGCACGCCGACCAGGTCGTCGTCGCGACCGGCGGGTACCAGAAGCCAAAGCTGCCGCGTATGGCGGAACGCCTGCCCGCCAGCGTGTTTCAGTTACACTCCGCCGACTACCGTGGCTCCCAACAGCTTCCGGACGGCGAGGTGCTGATCGTCGGATCCGGCCAGTCCGGGGCGCAGATCGCCGAAGACCTGCATCTGGAGGGCCGGGCGGTGCACCTGGTGACCGGCACGGCGCCGCGTTGCGCGCGGTTCTACCGGGGTCGGGACTGTGTGGCCTGGCTATCGGAGATCGGCACCTACGATGTGCCGATCGAAGCGCAGGCGGGTGGAGTCGCCAAGCGGGAGAGCACGAACCACTACATGACCGGCCGCGACGGGGGACGCGACATCGACCTGCGCGCGTTCGCCCTGGAAGGCATGCAGCTCTACGGCCGGCTGCTCTCCGGCGACGGCAGCACGCTCACCTTCGCGCCCACCCTGGAACGCAACCTGGACGGGGCCGACGCCGTGGCAGAGCAAATCAAGGACCTCATCGACAGCTACATCGAACGCAACTCCATCCCGGCGCCCCCTGAGGACCGCTATGTGCCGGTGTGGCGACCCCCGCGCGAGCCGGTCACATTGGACCTGGCGTCGGCCGGGATCACGTCGGTGGTGTGGTGCGTCGGCTTCGCCGCCGAGTACTCCTGGCTCAAGGCAACGGTTTTCGACGGCGAGGGTGCTGTCTGCCACCGTCGCGGCGTCACCGCCGTGCCGGGCCTGTACTTCCTCGGGCTGCCCTGGCTGCACACCTGGGGATCCGGACGCTTCGCCTCCGTCGGTCGCGACGCGGAGTACCTGCACACGCAGATCGCCAGTGGCGCGGGGACGAAAAAGAACGAGAGGACCCACGCGGCATGAGGATCGCCGCGATGGCCGCACACTTCGGCCGCGACATCGAGCGGTCGATGGACAAGCTGGGCGGCATCATCGAGCGGTTGCGCGCCGAACGGATTGACCTGCTCGTGCTGCCGGACGCCACCCTCGGCGGGTACATCGGCAGCCTGTCCAACCCGTCCCCCGGCGAACGTCCACCGACACTGGACGCAGGCAGCCCGGAACTGCAGGCGCTGTGCGCCATGTCCGGACCGATGACGGTATGCGTCGGATACGCCGAAAGGGACGGGGTGAACGTCTACAACGCCGCGGCCTGCCTGTGCGGCGACGGCATCCTCGGCAGGCACCGGAAGGTGCATCAACCGGCGCGGGAGAACCTGATCTACTCCGCGGGCGACAGATTCGAGCCGTTCGACACCCCGGTCGGCCGGATCGGCATGCTGATCGACTACGACAAGACCTTTCCCGAGTCGGCACGCACGCTGGCTCTCGGTGGCGCGCAGGTGATCGCGGCGTTGTCCGCGTGGCCGGCCAGCGTCACCGACCGGGCCGCTAGGATGCCGAACGACCGGCAGGCCAGGCTGTTCGACCTATATGACATGGCACGGGCCGCCGAGAATCAGGTGGTGCTGGCGTCGTCCAACCTCACCGGGATCACTGGCACGTTGCGCTTCCTCGGCCAGGCCAAGGTCGTTGACCCCGGTGGCAACATCGTCGCGAAAACCTGGTCCAAGGGCGGCCTGGCCGTTGCCGACATCGACGTCGCGCGTGAGATCGAGCGGGCCCGCGCTGTCCTGAATCACCTGGGGGAGCGGCAGATCGACTCCTATCACCCCACCGTCAGGGCCTGAATGCGGATCGCGCTGCTGACCTATTCGACGAAACCGCGCGGCGGCGTCGTGCACACACTGGCGCTGGCCGAAGCACTGGCCAGGGCCGGTCACGATGTGACGGTCTGGACGCTCGGCCGTGGCGGCGACACCACTTTCTACCGGCCCGTCGATCCGGCGGTGACCGTGGCGGCGGTACCCTTCCCGCCGATCGAGGGCGAGCCGGTCGGGCCGCGGATCCTGCGGTCGATTCACTTGCTGGGCAGGGCTTTTACTGATGCATGCCGGCGGTACGACATCGTGCACGCACAGGACTGCATCAGCGCCAACGCGGTGCGGCGGTGTATCCGGACCGTGCATCACCTGGACACCTTCACCACGCCGGAACTTGCGGCGTGCCACGAGCGCGCCATCGTCCGCCCGTACGCACACGTCTGCGTCTCCCGCGCTGTCGCCCACGAGGTCCGCGACGGTTGGGGCCGGCAGCCAGCCGTGATCCATAACGGCGTTGACGCGCAACGCTTCTACGACGGAGTCGGTGACCCGTGGCGGGCGCGCTTCTCCGACTATGTGCTGGCCGTGGGCGGCATCGAGCCGCGCAAGGGCAGCATCGACCTGCTGGAGGTGTTCGCCGCGCTGCGCAGGCCGGATGTGCGGCTGGTGTTTGCCGGCGGCGAGACCCTGTTCGACTACCGGCCGTACCGGGACGCGTTCGAGGCACGCGCCGGGGAACTGGGTGTCGAACCGGTGATGCTGGGCACCATCGACGATGCGGACATGCCCGGACTGATGGCCGGTGCTGCCGTCCTGCCGTTCTTCTCGACCAAGGAGGGCTTCGGGCTGGCGGCGATGGAGGCGCTGGCCGCGGGGGTCCCAGTCGTCGCGCGCGACCTGCCGGTGCTGCGCGAGGTGTTCGGCGAGCACGTCGAGTACGCCGACGACCACCACTCCATGACGGCCGAGCTTGCCCGCGCGCTCGACGGTGAGTACGCGTACCGGCGGGAAGGCGGACAGCGGCTGGCGCGCTCCTACAGCTGGGATGCGGCCGCCGCCGCGCATGTAGCGTTTTATAACGAGGTCGGATAGCGGTGGCGAAACGGAGGCTCAGCGCGACATGCCGGAGGGCGACACGGTGTGGCACGCCGCCGCCAACCTGCGCGAGGCGCTGGAAGGGCGGACGCTGACCCGCTGCGATATCCGGGTGCCGCGCTACGCCACTACCGACCTGACCGGCCACGTCGTCGACGAGGTGGTCAGCCGCGGCAAGCACCTGTTCATCCGCGTCGGTCCGTTCAGCATCCACTCGCACCTCAAAATGGAGGGCAGTTGGCAGGTCGGCTCTCGGCCCAGCCGGGCCGGTCACCGCATCCGGATCATCCTGGAGGCAGGGTCGGGAGCGGACTGGGTGCAGGCCGCGGGCGTCGACCTGGGCGTGCTGGAAGTGCTCGACCGCGAACACGACGAGGACGCCGTCACACACCTGGGTCCCGACCTGCTCGGACCCGACTGGGACCCGAAGATCGCCGCGGCCAACCTGGTTGCCGACCCCGACCGGCCGCTGGCCGATGCCCTGCTCGACCAGCGGGTGCTGGCCGGCGTCGGCAACGTCTACTGCAACGAGCTGTGCTTCCTCACCGGCCACCTGCCCACCGCACCGGTCAGCGACGTTGCCGACCCGCGTCGGTTGGTCAGCCGGGCCCGGGAGATGTTGTGGCTCAACCGTTTCCGATGGAACCGGGCTACCACCGGCGACACCCGACGCGGACGCGAACTGTGGGTGTACGGCCGACGCGGACAGGAATGCCGCCGCTGCGGCACCCTAATTCAGTCGGATAACAGCGGAGACCGGATCACCTACTGGTGCCCGTCCTGTCAGCGCTAGTCGAGCGTGCGGCGGCTGACGAACCGGCGGCGCATCCCGGTCAGCGGATCATCGAATTCGATGCTGTGAGCCAGTAACTGCAACGGCCGCGAGAAGTTGTCGCGAGCCACGTCGATGACCGTGGGATACAACGGGTCGTCCTGGATGGGCAGCCCCAGCGACGCCATGTGCACCCGCAGCTGGTGAGTCCGCCCGGTGCGTGGATTCAGCCGGTACAGACCCGGTGTCAACGCCTCGACGAGCGTCTCCGCGTTGGGCTCCCCCGGCTCCTCGACGGCCTGCAGGAAGCCGCGGCGCTTGACGATGCGGCTGCGGACCCCCGTGGGCAGCGCAACATTCGGGTCAGAGCCGGCCCGCGCCAGGTAGGTCTTGTGCACCTGGTGGCGGGCGAACAACGTCTGATACCCGCCGCGGACCTCCCGGCGGGTGGTGAACAGCAGCACGCCCGCGGTCAGCCGGTCCAGCCGGTGCGCGGGGCTCAGCTCGGGCAGGTCCAGCTCGCGGCGCAACCGGACCAAGGCCGTCTGTACGACATGGCCGCCGCGGGGCATCGTCGCCAAGAAATGCGGCTTGTCCACCACGACGATGTCGTCATCGCGGTGCAGCACCGGGATGTCGAACGGTACCGGCACCTCGTCGGGCAGATCACGGTAGAGATACACGCTGGCGCCGGGCGCCAACACCGTCGTGTCGTCGATCACCGTGCCATCGGCGTCGACCACCTCTCCGGCAAGCACTTTCGCGTACGCGGCTGTTCCGAACCGGTCGGCCAGCTCAGCCAGCACGGGCCCGCCACGCACTCGTAGCCGCGCGGGTCCGAGGCCGTCGCGCGGCGGCAGCGGCGGGGCGGTCTTCGTTCTCAACTCAGCGGCACGGGTTCGAGGATCTCCGCGCGTGCCTCCGGCGCCGCGGCGCGCAGCGCGTCGGCGGACTCGTCGTCGGGTTGGGTCTGCGACAGCACCTCGGCCTCGACCCGGGCCAGGTACGTGGAGACCTCACGGTCGACGTCTTCCGGGCTCCAGCCGAGCACCGGCGCGACCACCTCTGCCACTTCGCGGGCGCAGTCAACACCGCGGTGCGGGTACTCGATGGCGATCCGCATCCGCCTGGCGAGGATGTCCTCCAGGTGCAGGGCGCCCTCGGCGGCCGCGGCGTACCAGGCCTCGACCTTGAGGTAGACCGGCGCGGCGGTGATCGGTGTGAGCAGATCGGGGCGGCCCTCGGCGGTGGCGAGCACCTCGCCGATCAGCGACCCGTACCGGTCCAGCAGGTGGCGGACCCGGTACGGGTGCAGGCCGTACAAGGCGCCGACGTGTTCGGTCTGGTTGATCAGCGCGAAATAACCGTCGGCGCCCATCAGAGGGACCTTCTCGGTGATCGACGGCGCGACCCGGGCGGGGGTGAACTCGCTAGCGGCGTCGATCGCGTCGGCGGCCATCACCCGGTAGGTGGTGTACTTGCCGCCGGCGATGGCGACCAGCCCGGGTGCGGGCACCGCGACGGCGTGCTCGCGGGACAGCTTCGACGTGTCGTCGCTCTCCCCGGCCAGCAGCGGCCGCAGGCCGGCGTAGACACCGTCGATGTCCTCATGGGTCAGGGGCGTGGCCAGCACGGTGTTGACCGTGTTCAGGATGTAGTCGATGTCGGCCTTGGTGGCCGCCGGGTGGGCGAGGTCCAGGTTCCAGTCGGTGTCAGTCGTGCCGATGATCCAGTGCGTCCCCCACGGGATGACGAACAGCACCGACCTCTCGGTCCGCAGGATGATCGCGACCTCGCTGACGATCCGGTCGCGCGGGACGACGATGTGCACACCCTTGGACGCGCGGACCCGGAAGCGCCCACGCTGCTTGGACAGCGCCTGGATCTCGTCGGTCCACACCCCCGTCGCGTTGACCACGACGTGCGCGCGTACCTCGGTGATCGCGCCGTCCTCCGAGTCGCGCACCCGCACCCCGACGACCCGGTCGCCCTCGCGCAGCAGCGAGACCACCTGCGTCGACGAGCGCACCACGGCCCCGTAATGCGCCGCGGTACGTGCCACGGTCATGGTGTGCCGGGCGTCGTCGACGACGGTGTCGTAGTAGCGAATCCCACCGATCAACGAGCTGCGCCTCAGGCCCGGGCTCAACCGCAGGGCGCCGGCGCGGGTCAAATGCTTTTGCGGCGGAACCG
>JAOPWF010000679.1 GCA_025965815.1 Mycobacterium sp. | reverse complement strand
CCATTCCGGAATGCCTCACACCGAGCGCGGGCGGAGCCGGCCTGGGCCACCACGAACTCGACGACCCCCACTGGAGCGACCTGCTGGCCGACACGTTCGCGGGCGCGTCATGACGCCGACACCACCGTGCCCCGGCGCCGAGGTGCGGCCCTTGCTCACCGCTGTGGGCCACCCCGGCCAGGAGATTGACAGGGCGCCAAGTGCTGGATACCTCGCGGCCGAGCACGCCCCGGTCGGGCAGCGACACAGCCTGCCCCGCAAGACACCTCACCGACGGACTCAGGCCGTGATCGGGCCAGGTCTGCCACGCCATACATGCCACGCGGACGGGTGCGACACCGAGGTGGCACCGGAGTTGTTCATGTGCCCCCTGCACTGGTCCATGGTGCCCCCGGCCTTACGCCAGGCGATCAAGGCGACCTATCGACCCGGCCAGGAGATCGATAAAACACCCAGCGCCGAGTACCTGTCGGTGGCGACTGCGGCGATCGCCGCAGTCGCACACAAACAAACCCGCACCGCACCACGGACACGGCGGACCGCAGCCGTCCAGCTCGCGCTGTTCAACGTCTCGGAGGTGCACGATGGCGCCCGCTGACCAACCCCGTCACAACGACCCGCGACCACCACGGCCAGACGGTGGCCACATCGTGCGGGTACACGCGTTCGTCGGGCGCCGCCGCGGCGTCTGCACCTGCGGCTGGGTCGGTCCGCGACGCTGTCTGCTCCGCGGCGTGGCCCCCGCAGATGCCCTGCTGCACGCCGCGGCAGCCGGCCACCAGCCGGGCTGGCCGCTGGTGGTGTGGCGGCTTCACCCCGCACCACGACAAAGCGCGCCACAAACCGCAACGAACCGCGCGCCGTTACGGCGGACTCCCGCAATGCGTACACCTGGTCCCCGATGACCCCCGACGACCGCCCGCTTCGCGCCCTGCTGGCATCCATCGGCTACCCCGACCCCGACACTGTCCGCTCTGAGAGGATGTTATGGCCCGCAAGCACCAGGATCCGGACCAGCCGGACCTGTTCAGCATCCTCGAGGAAGGTGGCGGTGAGCAGCCCCGAGATTCGGCAGATCCTGCACACGGTCTACTCCGAGCACCTGCAGCTTCCCCCCGAGTGGACGCCGGGGCAGCGCCAGGAGTTCCTGGAGACCGAAGCGGCCAAGATCAGCTATCAGATCGCCGAGCTGGCAGCCGAGATGAGCGCCCAGGCGGTAACCGACTGGACGAGCCGCCACGGCGAACACCCGGACTACCTGACCAAGGTAGGTCTGATCAACAGCGCGACCGCCTCAGCCAAGGAGATCGTGCTCAACCAGGAGCTCTACGAGATGATCCCGGAACCGCAGGACTCCACCTCGACGGATCAGATCGCCCCGGAGCCGATCCTGGACCGCAGCCAAGTGCCGTGGGATCAACGCTGGACCCGCACCCAGTACCGGAGCGACCCCAGCGAGCAGATCGAGGCCCTGGCCGCCAGGATGTGGCCCGACCCGGACTTCTCGGCGGTGTTCCGCATCAAAGCGGGCTACCTGCTGGCAGCCCGGGACGAGGATCAACTCCCACTGCCCAGCCGCCCCGGCGACCCCCTGGCCGCGGACCTGGCCCAGATGGTGTTCAGCGACCTGCGCCGCGACGGGCTGCCCGAGCGGTAACCGCCCAACCGTCGCTGTTCGACACCCCCGACCAACCCACCGACCCACGCAGCATCGACCCCGGCGGCGCCGAACTACCGCCACCTAGTGCACCCGGTCCTGTCGCTGCGCCAGCGGGTCGCGACACTGCTCACGAGAACACACCCGCGGTAGTACCGGCGGCCGCGGCGCAGGTCGTGGCCGAGGCGGCGGCGGCCGTCGAATCATTTTTCAGCGCAACCGATTTCGCTGCCAGTACCCACATCCTGGCGCCCTCGGGATCCCGGGCACGTGCCCTGGCCAACATCGCCGCGATCGAACTGCTCAACCGGTTGCGGGCTGCCGCGCGACCCGCAACCCCCGCCGAGCAGCGTGTGCTGGCCGCGTGGTCGGGGTGGGGGGCCGTCCCCGAGGTGTTCGACACCCGCAACGAACGATTCACCCCGGAACGGGATCGGCTGCGCGAGCTGCTCACCCGCGACGAGTACCGCCACGCCGAAGCCTCCATCCTCAACGCCCACTACACCGACCCGGCGCTGGCGGCCGTCATCTGGGACGCCCTCATCCACGCCGGGTTCAGCGGTGGCCGCGTCCTGGAACCCGGCTGCGGCAGCGGAGTCTTCATCGGCCACGCCCCCGCCGAAGCCGTGATGGTCGGCGTGGAGAACGACCCCGTCACCGCCGGCATCGCCGCCGCGCTCTACCCGTCGGCCCAGATCAGGAGCGAAGGCTTCGAAACCACCCGCGTCCCCGAGAACTCGTTCGCAGCCACCATCGGCAACGTGCCCTTCGGCCGCTACGTGGTGGCCGATCCGGCCCACAACCCCGGCCGCCACTCGATCCACTCCCACTTCACCATAAAATCGCTGGCCCTGACCGCGCCCGGCGGCTACGTGGCCCTGCTGACCAGCCGATACACCCTGGACTCGGCGTCCCCGACAGCACGGCGCGAGATGGCCGCCCGCGCCGACCTGATCGGCGCCGTACGGCTTCCCTCGCGGGCGTTCGCCCGAGTCGCCGGCACCGAAGTCGTCACCGACCTGCTGCTGTTCCGCCGCCGCGACAACGACCAGCCGACCCTGGACGAGAGCCCCGGCTGGATCGACGCCTCCACCACCGTGCTGACCGACCCCGCCACCGGCATGGGCGAGGAGATCACCCTCAACAGCTACTACCTCGAACACCCCGAAAACGTCTTGGGCGCCATGGAACTCGGTCACGGCATCCACGGATCGGCGACGATGCTGGTGCGCGGCACGGCCGGTGAGGACCTCGCCGGGCAGCTGCGCGAGCGACTCACCGTGATCGTCGACGATGCGCTGCGCCGCGGCCAGGGCCTCACCGCGACCGCGGCCTCACTCACGGTCGTGTCCCCGCAGACGTTCGACGCCGGCCTGATCACCGCCGCCGAGCGCGGCGAGCAAACCCCGCTGTACACGCTGCGCTACAACCCCGACACCCGCGGCATCGACTACTGGGCCGGCCATGACTGGGCGCTCAACGCCAGACCGAAAACCCTGCTCGCCGAGACCCGCGCACTGATCGCGTTGCGCGACGTCGCGACCACCCTCATCGCCTCCCAACGCGACGGGAAACCCCAGACCGAACGCGACCAGCTGCGCGGACACCTCAACCACCTCTACGACACCTACGTCCGCCGCCACGGACCGATCAACCGGTTCACCTGGGTCCACCCCAAAGAGCCCACCCAGGAACGCCACGACCAGAAGGCCGCCGCCGCCGAGGCCCGGTGGCGTGAGAAAGAAGGTGAACCGGGGCGCCCCTACCGGGGCCCGGTGCCCGACGAGCTGGCCGACGAATGGGACACCGCGGCCTGGTCGACACCGGCCTCCTACAAGAAGCGCCGACACCTCGAGGGCGGCATGCGCCATGATCCCGGCTGGGCCGTGGTATCGGCGCTGGAGATCTTCGACGAGGACACCGGCCACGCGCGCAAAGCGCCCATCTTCTCCACCGACCTGCTAACCCCCGCCCCGGCCCGCCTCTTCGCCGACAGTCCCGACGAAGCGTTGGCGATGAGCTTGGACCGCACCCAGCGCGTCGACATCGACCTGATCGCGCGCCTGCTCGAGGTGCCCGCCGCAGACGCCCGCGCGCTGCTCGCGGGTCTGGTCTATCCCAGCGTGCACGACCCCGACGAGCTCGTCCCCGCCGTGAGCGCTCTGTCAGGCAACGTGCGCCACAAACTCGCCGCGGCGATCGAGGCCGCCCACAGCGACCCCGTCTACAACGACTACGTCGCCGCGCTGCGTGAGGTCATGCCCCGCGACCGCGACGCCGAGGAAATCAAAGCCCGCCCCGGGGCGCCTTGGATTCCCGCCGAACTGGTGGCCCAGTTCGCCGCCGAAACCTTCGGGGCCAACCCGGTGACCGCCGAACACCTCGACGGACGGTGGGTCGTTGAAGTTGCCGCCCACAAGCGCTATGGCCGGCTGATGACCGACACTTGGGGGATGGAGCGCCGCGGCTGTGATGCGGTGAGCCTGCTTGAGGGACTGTGCAATTCGCGCAGTGTGGTCATCAACACCGACGAAGGCGTGCTGGACGCCCAGGCGACGTTCGCCGCACAGGCCAAGGCCGAGAAGATCAGCGAGGAATTCAACCAGTGGCTGTTCAAGGACCCGGCGCGCCGCGACACCCTGGTCGCTGAGTACAACCAACGGTTCAACTCACTGCGGGCCCCCACCTACGACGGCAGCCATCTGCGGTTGCCGGGCTTATCGGATCGCTTCACCCCGCATTCTTACCAGCGCAACGCCGTGGCCCGGATCCTGGCCGAACCGACCACACTGCTGGATCACGTTGTCGGAGCTGGCAAGACGGGCTCCATGATCATGGCCGCCTGTGAGCTGCGGCGGCTCGGCCTGGTCCGTCAACCCTGGATCGTGGTGCCCAACCACGTCATCGAACAAATCGGACGCGAAGCCAAGCAATGGGCGCCGGCCGCGCAGATACTCGTGGGATCTGCGGCCACCACCGCCGACGGTCGGCGCCGCCTGGTGGCGCAATCGGCGGCCAGCGACTGGGACATGGTCATCGTGCCGCAGTCGGCGTTCACCGCGATCAGCGTCGCCGACTCGGTCAGAGCCGACTACATCGCCGGGGAGCTCGACCGGCTACGCGCCAATCTGGAGACCGCCCAAACCGATCGGACCAAGAAGCGGATCGAGCTGGCCATCAGGTCGAGCACCGAGCGCCTGGAACGCCTTACCGCGCAACAGAACAAGGACAGCGGGCTGCGGTTTGAGGAAACCGGGTGTGACTACCTGTTCGTCGATGAGGCGCACATGTTCAAGAACTTGGGTCGCATGTGCAATATCGACGAATTATCTTGTCCCACAGCATCGCAGCGTGCTGAGGATCTG
>JAOPWF010000395.1 GCA_025965815.1 Mycobacterium sp. | reverse complement strand
CGGGGTTTCGCACCGCAGTGCGCCGGTTCCCGTCCTGGAACAACTCAGCATCGACGATGCCGATCAGATCAAGATCGTCGATCGGGTGTTGCAGTCACCGCTGGTGACCGAGGCGATGGTGCTGTCGACATGCAACCGGGTCGAGGTCTACGCCGTCGTCGACGCGTTCCATGGCGGGTTGGCGGTGGTCGGGCAGGTGCTGTCGGAACACTCCGGGATGTCGATGGGCGACCTGACCAAGTACGCCTATGTCCGTTACGCCGAGGCCGCCGTCGAGCACCTGTTCGCGGTGGCCAGCGGGCTGGATTCGGCCGTCGTCGGCGAGCAGCAGGTGCTGGGGCAGGTCCGCCGCGCCTACGCCGCCGCCGAGGCCAACCGGACCGTCGGGCGCACGCTGCACGAACTGGCCCAGCGCGCGCTGTCCGTCGGCAAGCGGGTGCACGCGGAGACCGGGATCGACGCCGCAGGCGCGTCGGTGGTCTCGGTCGCGCTCGGGATGGCCGACGCCAAACTCGGGGGAGTGGCCGGGCGCAGCGCGGTCGTCGTCGGTGCCGGTGCGATGGGAGCCCTGTCCGCCAAGCATCTGGCGCGGGCCGGCGTCGATCGCATCCACGTGGCCAACCGGTCGATGCCGCGCGCGCGCAGGCTGGCCCGCAATCTCGCCGACTCCGGCGTCCAGGCCGACGCTGTCGCGCTGGACGACCTGCCGACCGTGCTGGGCGACGCCGACGTGGTGGTCTGCTGCACCGGTGCGGTACGCCCGGTGGTGTCGTTGGCCGACGTGCACCGGGCCCTGTCCGGCCGCGACGACCGCCGTCCGCTGGTGATCTGCGACCTTGGCATGCCCCGCGACGTGGACCCGTCGGTGGCCGGTCTGCCCGGTGTGTTCGTTGTCGACATGGATCGGGTGCAGCGGGAGCCGTCCGCCCGCGCCGCCGCGGCCGACGCCGATGCCGCCCGCCAGATCGTCGCGGGAGAAGTTGCCACATACCTGGCCAGTCAGCGGATGGCCGAGGTCACGCCAACCGTGACGGCACTGCGCCAGCGGGCCGCCGACGTGGTCGAGGCGGAGTTGCTGCGGCTGGACCACCGGCTGCCCAGTCTTGACGTCGCGCACCGTGACGAGGTCGCCCGGACGGTGCGGCGCGTCGTCGACAAGCTGCTGCACGCCCCGACGGTCCGGGTCAAGCAGCTGGCCAGCACGCCGGGTGGCGACAGCTACGCCGAGGCGCTGCGCGAGCTGTTCGAACTCGATCCCACGGCCGTCGACGCTGTGGCCACCGCGGGCGAATTGCCCTTGATGGCACCGGAACTGAACACCACTACGGAAGTATCCGAGTAACGCTTGACAGACCTATCTCCCCGGTCGCTGCGCTCCTGCCCGCCGGAAGTGATCCGGATAGGCACCCGGGGCAGCCTGTTGGCGAAGACGCAGGCCGGTGCCATCAGAGACGCCTTGGCAGCCAAGGGACATGCTGCCGAGTTGGTGATCATCAGCACCGAGGGCGACCGTTCGGCCGGGCCGATCGCTGACATCGGGGTCGGTGTCTTCACCGCGGCCCTGCGCGAAGCGATCCACGACGGCAGCGTCGACATGGCGGTGCATTCCTACAAGGATTTGCCGACGGCCAACGATCCACGCTTCGTCATCGCCGCCATCCCGCCCCGTGCCGACGCCCGGGACGCCCTGGTGGCCCGCGACGGACTGGTCCTCGGAGAGTTGCCGGCGGGCTCGGTGATCGGCACGTCGTCCCCGCGACGGGCCGCGCAGCTTAGAGCACTGGGTCTCGGTTTGGAAATCCGCCCCCTAAGAGGCAACCTAGATACCAGGTTGAACAGGGTTGCGAACGGTGATCTCGACGGCATCGTGGTGGCCCGGGCGGGATTAGCCCGCCTGGGACGCCTCAGCGATGTCACCGAGACACTTGAACCGGTGCAGATGTTGCCAGCGCCGGCTCAGGGTGCGCTAGCGGTCGAGTGCCGCGCAGGCGACACCGGGCTCGCCGCGCTGCTGGCGGAGTTGGACGACGCCGACACGCGCGCGGCGGTCACCGCAGAGCGGACCCTGCTCGCCGAACTGGAGGCGGGTTGCTCCGCACCGGTGGGCGCGATCGCCGAGGTGGTCGAGTCGATCGATGAGGACGGCAACGTCTTCGAGGAGTTGTCGCTACGCAGCTGCGTGGCGGCGCTGGACGGATCTGACGTGATTCGCGCGTCCGGCATCGGAACTCCCGGACGGGCACGAGATCTCGGTCTCTCGGTCGCCGCGGAGCTCTTCGAACTGGGGGCGCGAGAAGTAATGAGCGGGAGTGACAGATGACTCGCCAGGTAAATCAGCGAGGGCGTAAGGCGAAGCCAGGGCGCATCACGTTCGTGGGCTCCGGACCCGGTGATCCGGGTCTGCTGACCACGCGTGCCAGGGCGGTGCTGACCAACGCCGCGCTGGTATTCACCGACCCCGACGTGCCGCAGGGCGTGCTGGACCTGGTCGGTTCCGAACTGCCGCCGGCGTCCGGACCCGCACCGGAGAGCGCGGCCGACGGTGACGCCGGCGTCGCCGGTGGCCCCGACATCCGTCCCGCACTGGGCGATCCGGCCGAGGTCGCCAAGACACTGGCCACCGAGGCCCGCACCGGCGTGGACGTGGTCCGGCTGGTTGCCGGCGACCCGCTGTCGGTCGACGCGGTGATCACCGAGGTCAACGCGCTGGCCCGCACCCAGCTGCACTTCGAGATCGTGCCCGGACTGCCCGACACCATCGCGGTGCCGACCTATGCCGGGCTGCCGCTGGGCTCCTCGCACACGGTGGCCGACGTCCGCGGCGACGTGGACTGGGCCGCGCTGGCCGCCGCGCCGGGTCCGCTGATCCTGCACGCGACCGCTTCGCACCTGCCGGATGCCGCCCGCACGCTGATCGAATACGGGCTGGCGGAATCCACGCCGTGTGTCGTGACCGCGCAGGGCACCACCTGCCAGCAGCGCTCGGTGGAGTCGACCCTGCACGCGCTGGTCGACAAGGCCGCGATCGGCAGCAACGAGCCGGCGGGACCGCTGACCGGGCCGCTGGTCGTCACGATCGGCAAGACGGTCGCCAATCGCGCCAAGCTGAACTGGTGGGAGAGCCGGGCGCTGTACGGCTGGACCGTGCTGGTGCCCCGGACCAAGGACCAGGCCGGCGAGATGAGCGAGCGGCTGGTGTCGCACGGCGCGCTGCCCATCGAGGTGCCGACCATCGCCGTCGAGCCGCCGCGCAGTCCGGCGCAGATGGAGCGTGCGGTCAAGGGTCTGGTGGACGGCCGCTACCAGTGGGTGGTGTTCACCTCGACCAATGCCGTGCGCGCGGTCTGGGAGAAGTTCGCCGAATTCGGCCTTGACGCACGGGCATTCTCGGGCGTGAAGATCGCCTGCGTCGGGCAGGCGACCGCCGACCGGGTACGCGCCTTCGGGATCAGCCCGGAGCTCATCCCGTCTGGTGAGCAGTCCTCGCTGGGGCTCCTCGACGAGTTCCCGCCGTACGACAACATTTTCGATCCGGTCAACAGGGTGCTGTTGCCGCGCGCCGACATCGCCACTGAGACGTTGGCCGAGGGGCTGCGCGAGCGTGGCTGGGAGATCGAGGATGTCACGGCATACCGCACGGTGCGGGCGGCCCCGCCGCCCGCGCAGACCCGCGAGATGATCAAGTCCGGTGGCTTCGACGCGGTGTGCTTCACGTCGAGTTCGACGGTGCGCAACCTGGTCGGCATCGCCGGCAAGCCGCACGCACGCACCATC
>JAOPWF010000566.1 GCA_025965815.1 Mycobacterium sp. | reverse complement strand
CGGGTGCGAGCGGTGCTTTCCGGCGACCGCGAAGTGGTTGGAACCGCACGTGACATCGACCATCAGGGCCGCCTGCGCATCGACACCGACGAGGGGCTGGTCACCGTGTCCGCCGGTGACGTAATTCACCTTCGGACGCCGTAGAGTCACCTCGTGGGCTATCCGGAAAACGTCCTGGCCAACGACGAACAGGTGGTATTACACCGCCACCCGCACTGGAAGCGGCTGATCGGGCCGGTGCTGGTGCTCATCCTCGCCACCGCGCTGGCCTCCTTCACCGCCGCGGTCGTCAATCAGACCGCCTGGGATCCCACCGCTAAGAAGGTCGTCCTCGCGGTGATCGCGGCGATCTGGCTGGTGGTTATCGGCTGGTTGAGCCTGTGGCCGTTCTTCAATTGGTGGACAACACATTTCGTCATCACGGATCGTCGGGTGATGTTCCGTCACGGGCTGCTGACCCGATCCGGCATCGACATACCGCTGGCCCGCATCAACAGCGTCGAGTTCCGGCACGGCCTGCTGGACCGGATGCTGCGGACCGGGACGCTGATCATCGAGTCCGCGTCGCAGGATCCCTTGGAATTCCACGACATTCCCCGCGTGGAACGAGTGCATTCACTGCTGTATCACGAAGTCTTCGACACCCTGGGCTCCGAAGAGTCCGACAGCCGGTCTTCGGGCACCGGCCGCACGCCCGCCAACTGACGGATCGAACCACCCCGGGGCCGCCGGGTCGGCCGGCGCAGCGAAGTGACTTTGCCACGTTCGAGGTTGCCCTCGAACTTGTCCTCGAGCGCCTCGGTGATCCCGGCGTCGGTCAGCGTGGATTCGACCGCCATGTTGGGGTTGCGGCCTAACTCGTCGGGGAAGACCCAGCGCCGGAAGGCCCAGAAGCGGAAGGCCATCTGCAGCAGGTTGCCGACGATGTACGCCGAGATGAAGTCCGCGATGTTCTCCACCGTCAGACTCACCGTCGGCGCACGCAGTTCCAGCACATAACTCGAGAAGTACAGCGGGGCCATGCTGAGCAGCACCCCAACACCGCTCACCCCGAAGAACAGCAAAGCCTCATGGTGACGCTCGCGGCCGCCGCGGTCGCGGAAGCTCCACTCGCGGTTGAGGATGTAGGACGCGATGACGGCGACGATGCCCGAAATGATCTTCGCGGTGACCGGCTTCGGTTCGAGAATCGTGAGCTTGAGCGTGTAGAAGATCGCCGAATCGATGACGAATGTCGTCGCGCCGACGATCGCGAATTTGATCAGCTCGTGATGTTGTTCGGCAAACGGCCGGATCGGTCGCGGAAGCCGCGCAATCGTCGCATCAGCGAAGGACATAGTTGGGCAGTCTACGGAACGTCACAGCCACAGGTGTACCCGCGCAGCTCAGGCGAGTAAACCTGCCCGTCACGACCGTGACACGATATGTGCCGTGCCGAACAGCCCCAGTGGGCCGCCCGTGGTGGCCATGATCGGCGGCGGTCAGCTGGCCAGAATGACCCATCAGGCCGCGATCGCGCTCGGCCAGACGCTGCGGGTGCTGGCCGCCGAACCGGCGGATCCGGCCGCGCAGGTCACCCCGGACGTGGTGATCGGCTCACACACCGACCTCGATGCGCTGCGCCGCGCTGCCGCCGGCGCTAACGCCCTGACCTTCGACCACGAGCATGTGCCCACCGAGTTGCTGGACAAGTTGGTCGCCGATGGCGTCAATGTGGCCCCGCCGCCACAGGCGCTGATCCACGCCCAGGACAAGCTCGTGATGAGGCGGCGCCTGCAGGCCATGGGCGCACCGGTGCCGCGGTATGCCGCGATCGAGACTGTGGACGACGTGGACGCCTTCGCGCACCGCATCGGCGGTCCGATCGTGGTCAAGACGGTGCGCGGCGGATACGACGGGCGTGGTGTGGTGCTCACCCGCGACCTCGCCCACGCGCGGACGGTGGTCGGGGAGTACCTGGCCGAGGGAGTGGCGGTGCTGATCGAGGAGCGCGTCGCGATGCGCCGCGAGCTGGCCGCCCTGGTGGCCCGGTCCCCGTTCGGCCAGGGTGCGGCGTGGCCGGTGGTGGAGACGGTGCAGCGCAACGGGATCTGCGTCGTCGTGATCGCGCCCGCCCCCGGCCTGCCGAGTGAGTTGGGCGGCGCCGCCGAGCAACTCGCGTTGCGGCTGGCGGCCGAACTCGGGGTGGTCGGGGTGCTGGCGGTCGAGCTGTTCGAGACCGTCGAGGGCGCGCTGCTGGTGAACGAGCTGGCGATGCGACCGCACAACTCCGGTCACTGGACGATGGACGGGGCACGGACCAGCCAGTTCGAGCAGCATCTACGCGCGGTTCTGGACTATCCGCTCGGCGACACGGGGCCCACCGCGCCGGTGACGGTGATGGCGAACGTCCTCGGTGCCGCGCAGTCCCCGGCGATGACGATGGACGAACGACTGCACCACCTGTTTGCCCGTATGCCCGAGGCCAGGGTGCACCTCTACGGCAAGGGTGAACGTCCGGGCCGCAAGATCGGGCACGTGAACATCGTTGGCGCCATTGACGGTTCATTCGACGACGACCAGTACGTGGCGAACGTGCGTGAACGTGCCGAGCGCGCGGCACACTGGTTGTCGCATGCCGAGTGGACCGACGGATGGGACGAGCATGGGCGATGAGTCGGGACCGCGCGTCGGCGTGATCATGGGCAGCGACAGCGACTGGTCGGTGATGGAGGACGCCGCCGTCGCGCTGGCCGAATTCGACGTGGCGTTCGAAGTCGGTGTGGTCTCGGCACACCGCACGCCCGGTCGCATGTTCGACTATGCGCGTTCGGCCGCCGGTCGCGGCCTGGAGGTGGTGATTGCCGGAGCGGGCGGCGCCGCCCACCTGCCCGGGATGGTCGCCGCCGCCACCCCGTTGCCGGTGATCGGGGTCCCGGTGCCGCTGGGCCGCCTCGACGGTCTCGATTCGTTGCTGTCGATCGTGCAGATGCCGGCCGGTGTGCCGGTGGCCACGGTTTCCATCGGAGGCGCACGCAATGCCGGACTGCTCGCGGTGCGGATCCTGGGGTCGTCGGACGTGGCCCTACGGGAGCGCATCACGGCATTTCAGAGCGACCTGGAAAAGACTGTGCTGGAGAAAGACGAGGCGTTGCGCAGCCGGTTACTGAATGAGTGACGAAAGTAGTAAAGTTACCGGTGAGTAGCAAGGAGGCCATGATGGCTGGTTGGTCCGGTGATTCGTCATTCGATTTGTTCAAACTTCCCCCCGAGCACGACGAGCTTCGGGCGGCGATCCGGGCGCTGTCGGAGAAGGAGATCGCTCCCTACGCCCACGACGTCGACGAAAATGCTCGCTTTCCAGAGGAGTCGCTGTCGGCGCTGAACTCCAGCGGCTTCTCGGCGGTTCACGTCCCCGAGGAGTACGACGGGCAGGGTGCGGATTCCGTGGCGACCTGCATCGTGATCGAGGAGGTGGCGCGGGTGTGCGCGTCGTCCTCGCTTATCCCGGCGGTGAACAAGCTCGGCACCATGGGACTCATCCTGCGCGGTTCGGATGAGCTGAAGAAGCAGGTGCTGCCAACGCTGGCCTCCGGTGAGGCGTTGGCTTCCTATGCGTTGTCCGAGCGTGAAGCGGGCAGCGATACCGCCTCCATGCGGACCCGTGCGCGGGCCGACGGTGATGACTGGATCCTGAACGGGACCAAGGCATGGATCACCAACGGCGGCAAGTCGACCTGGTACACCGTGATGGCGGTGACCGACCCCGACAAGGGGGCCAACGGCATCTCGGCGTTCGTCGTGCACAAAGACGACGAGGGCTTCTCGGTGGGGCCCAAGGAGAAGAAACTGGGCATCAAGGGCTCACCGACCACCGAGATCTATTTCGAGAATTGCCGCATCCCGGGTGACCGCATCATCGGCGAGCCGGGTACCGGCCTCAAGACCGCGCTGGCCACCCTGGACCACACCCGGCCGACGATCGGGGCGCAGGCCGTCGGAATCGCGCAGGGAGCCCTGGACGCCGCGATCGAGTACACCAAAGATCGCAAGCAGTTCGGCAAGTCGATCAGCGATTTCCAGGCCGTGCAGTTCATGATCGCGGACATGGCGATGAAGGTGGAAGCGGCACGGCTGTTGGTCTACACCGCGGCCGCGCGCGCCGAGCGTGGCGAGCCGGACCTGGGCTTCATCTCATCGGCGTCGAAGTGCTTCGCATCGGACGTGGCGATGTCGGTCACCATCGATGCGGTGCAGTTGTTCGGCGGCGCTGGGTACACCTCGGACTTCCCGGTCGAACGCTTTATGCGCGATGCCAA
>JAOPWF010000534.1 GCA_025965815.1 Mycobacterium sp. | reverse complement strand
CTGCGGTTGATCGAAGCGTGAATCCGGTGTGAGCCGAAGACCGAGCGCGGCCGACAGCGAGACGACGAAAATCACTACCGCGGCAACGAGGACGGAAGTCAACGCGCCGATTTTCGACATCCCGCGTGGCCTCATCAATGCGGCCTGCGCTTCCAGCGTGTTCACCGCCAGCGCCGATGCCAGCGCCGCTCCGCGAGCCAGGGCCAAGTCGGCTTCGGTGGCGGAGATGACCGGTGACGTCGCGATATCGGCGAGAGACGACACGATCGGATCGAGGTCGTCCGAACCGAGGACGAAAATCGCGTCGGGCCGCCGATCGTTGAGATCCATCAACGCGATCACACGGCTGGTCAGCTCGACGGCGTCCGCTCTGTCGAGTGGTCGGTCAATATGGTCGACCGTCACTCCTTCGGCGTTGACCACCGCAACGACGGCGGCATCGGGTTCCACGATGCACACGGCGACGTTGTCATACTCCGCGATTTCTGCGATGCCCCTCGCCAGCGCATCGGCGGCTTCAATCTCCGAGACTGCGATGACGTTCTCGAGGCCCCGGGCCGCCAGGGCCTGCAGGAGAGTGCTCGCCGCAACTTCTGCTTCGGTGGTCCAGCTCACCCCGACCGCGTGGACTCGGCTTTCCGCGGCGGTCTCTCCATCCAGCAGCGCATCCAGCAGACCGTCTGCGTCAAAAGTCCCGGTCGCGGCGATGTCAAGCGCTCCGCGGTCGATGGGCGCACCGTCGCCCGTCGTCCCCTCGACGAGCACCCAGCGGACGGCTGTCGACGTCATCGACAGGCCGAGCACAAGGTCCACTGGTATGCCCCCGATCTGCCTGTCAGTCGGGTCTGAGATTATCGCTGTGCGCGAAGACTGGGTGCCGGACCGCCCATCACAGAGTAGGCGTTCCCCGGGTGGGACAGGCACGTGCCGAGCGCCGCTTCTACTGCCCGACGGCCGCCGGCTGGACAACGCCGAATAATCCCGTACAGCCCTGTGGTGCTGTGGTTTCACGGGGGCGGGCCCACCTGGCGGCTTCGCCGCCGCCGACGTCCTCGGCGTCATCCGCTCGCGAATCTGAGAGCCCACCCAAGCGGAACCGACTCCGTGAGTTCAGCGGTCGGCGAGAGTTCGCCGTGCTGCGAAAGACCCGCTCAGCCAACGCATTAGCCGGACAAACGATTCACCCGCATTAGGTCCCTTGAAAAGCCACAAACCCGACGATCAATCTGCCAACCACCTAGGTTGAAGTCATGTCACTGCTCGACATAGCGCTGCTGCCGATCCGCGTCGGGCTACAGGTCGCCGACGCGGTATTGCAGGCCGTCACACCGGCGTCTCCAGCGCCACGTTCCGACCTCATCGTGGTCGATGGGATGCCCGAGGGGGTGCCGGCAGCGGCACTGCGGCCCGAGCCAAAGCTTCCGGCACCCGCCGGATGGCCGTTCGGCGAGGAGTTCCCACGTACCTGCGGCACCAGCCGCTTCGTCGGCGGTGCGCTGTTCTGGACCGACTTCCTCTATGACGACCACGGGGCGACCGGCGTGCCCGTCGACATCCCGACCGGCGGGCTGGTGCCACCGCGCGGCACGTACGTCTACCCGCGCGGGCCCGCGGCCCGCAACGGCGCCGACATCTTCCGCGTCGCCGTCGGGCTGACCGAGACCCATACGTGGTGGCGGATCGACTGGAACACATTGCTCGATCCCTCCGTCCCGATCGCGCTGTTCACCTTCGACACCGACCGTGGGCAAGCTCCCACCGCCGAGTGGCCGGCCGGGGCGGGCGTCAACTCCGCCGGGATCGACCTGGCGCTGCTCGTCTCCGCTGCAGGCGCGCGGCTGATCGACCTGACGACAGGCGCGTCGACCCCGGTCGAGCACACCGTAGACACCGCGTCGCGCTCCTTCCTCGCCCAGCTCCCGCGCTCACTGGTCGAGCCCACCGGCACCTGGACGGTCCGGCTGGCCGCAGGCTTGGCGAACGACGACGGCGATGGGTTCGCCGAAGTTCCCTTCATCCGCGGCGCGCTACCCGGGCAGCCGAACGTATACAACGTCGCCTTCCGCACTCACGAGCAGGAGAAGGCACACCTCAACTTCTGGTCAGATCAGGCGCAGGCCGCCGCGCTCGCCGACGGCGACGTGACCCAGTTCGCGCTGGCCGTCCGGTGGGACCACCTTGCCGATCGCCTTACCACCGATGAGCCCGTAGTCAGAGGCACCTCGACCCGGTGGTACGTCTCCTCGATCGAGCTGGGACAGGGCGTCGCCGAGACCGACATCCTGAGCACCGAACCGCAGTTCCTCGGCCGAGTGCAGCCCTACTCGATGTGCCTGCCCGCGACCTACGCGCCCGGCCGCAAGCTGCCGCTGACGCTGCTGCTGCACTCACTTGCATTGGGGCAGAACCAGTTCGCCGCCATCGATCCGCGCTTGCTGCAACAGGTCTGCGACGGCCGCGACTCGCTGGTGGTGACGCCGCTGGCCCGCGGTCCGTCGTGCTGGTATTTCGACGAGGGCGAGCTCGACGTGTGGGAAGTCTGGGCGCGGGTGGCCGAACAGTTCGGCACGGATCCCAATCGCACCGTGATCTCGGGCTACTCAATGGGCGGCTACGCAGCCTACAAGCTGGGACTGAGCTATCCGGAGGTGTTCGCCCAGGCGGTCGTGCTGGCCGGCCCGCCGGTCTGCGGGGTGCGACTGCTGCCCGACGTCAACATCCCGGGCGACCTCGACCCGAACTCGCATTGCGCCCGCGAGGGCGACACCTACCGACTGCTCGTCAACGGGCGGTGGCTTCCGTTCGTCATTGCCCACGGCGTCCTCGACCAGTTCGTGCCGATCACGTCGGTTTTGCAGCACGTGCTCGAGCTGGACCGGCTCGGCTACCGCTATCGGTTCACTGTCTATCCGTTCGAGGACCACATCACGTGGGTGCTGGAGGACGAGTTCGACGATCCGATTTCGCACATGGGCACCGGTCTGCGTCAGGGCGACCCCGGGCACATCACCTTCGCGTGGTACCCGGAGCTGGTGCGGCCCGATCTGGGCATTGGGCCGCACCGGGTCTGGTGGTTGTCGGAGCTGACGGCCGATCAGGGTACGGCCGCCACACGTGGGGCGATCGCCTCGGTCGACGCGCGGTCGTATGTGCGGCCGGACCCAACGCGCACCACTCGGCGTCGGCGCGGCTTCGAACCGGACGTAGACCTGTCACCCGGCCTGTATACCGAACTCATCTGGCGGATCGGGCAGGCTGTCGACCCGCTGCCCTACCTGACGGTGCAGCTCACCCGCGTCGCGGGCCTCACCGTGGATGTCGCCAGAGCCGGGCTTGCGTCGTTGTCCTCGTCGACGATCAACGTTGCCACCGACACGTTCGCGCAGATCAAGCTCGCCGCGCTGCCGCCCAACGTGACGGTGCTGCTCGACGGTCAGCCCACCGGCCCGGTAGTGCCGATACCCGTCGGGCGGCATACCATCACGCTGACCAAGACTTAGGTCCAGTCGGGCGCGGGTTTTCGCGTCGCGAAAGGCCTTAGGGGCGAGAGCAATCGGGGTGATCTGGCCACACATCCTCCGCGTCAGACCCGTCTATCCCGCAGCTGTGTTTCGATTGTTTCAATCCAGCCTGACTGGCGTAGCATGTGACTATGCCCTCCACCTCCGCTCCGCTCGCTCGCCGAGTCGTGGCGCGTGCTCGACGCGATCCCGGGTTCGCGCAGGTTCTCGGCGCCCTTCTCGAGGCGCCGACGGTGCCGCAGGGGACCTTGAACGCGTCGCTGCCCGCACGCTGAACGACCAGCGCCGGGGCGCCCTCGTGCGGGACTTCGTCGAGGCCGCCATGCCAA
>JAOPWF010000523.1 GCA_025965815.1 Mycobacterium sp. | reverse complement strand
CGTGGCCGGCCCGGACAGCCGTGTGGATGAGCTTGACGCGCCTCAGCCAGTGCGGGAAAGCAGTCTGTGGGTTGAAGCGCCAGTGCAGGACAGCCGGCAGGCAGGCCTCCGGATCCCCGACGGGCTGCACCCGCGGCAGTAACGACAAATCAGCAGGCATCTCCCAACCCCTTCCCCCGAGCCAGTGCATCGGTAGGCGATATACACAATGGTAGACCCAACGCCGGCGGTGCGGGAATTGTTGAGCCAACTCACTGTCCGGACACTTCAGTCGGAGCCCCGCTCGGACCGGTAGTGAGGGCCCAACGTCACCTCGTCGGGTGGGCGCAGGAACGCAAGGGCGTGCTACCTGCGACGAGCTCGTGGATGACTCCAGCCTGAACGGTTCACCGAAAAGTATGCTGTCCAGACGCAGTGGTGCACTCCAGATTACGCTGCGTCGTGTGCCCAAATTCCGCCGAAACGGGGGCGGAGCCTACGCGCGCAGGACCGGCAGCCCTGCCCGGATCACGGGATCACCCGAGGTCTCGGGCACGCCGTCCATTTGGCCCGCATGTGTCGACCGGCGCGCCGTAGAGCCCCGTCCGTCGTTGCGCCCATAACCCGGGCCCTGGGCCCCTTCGGAAGAAGTCAACGGAGCTTCTATATCCGTAGCCGATGTAGATGTGGTACACCTGCGGTGTGGAACAGTCATATCGCGGTGTCAGCCGAGAGGACGTTGCCGAGGGGCTCGAGCAGGCGGCGATCCTCATGGTGCGGCACATATCCAATCGAACAGGACTGAGCCTGACCGCCGCCTCGACGCTGGGCACGCTTGAACAGGAAGGACCGGTCCGGGTGACGGCGCTGGCAGCGGCAGCGGGCATCGGCCAGCCGGCGATGACCGAACTGGTTCAAAGGTTCGAGCGCAAGGGCCTGGTGACCCGGGTCGAGGACCCCGAAGACGGGCGGGCCGCTCTGGTAACCCTCACCAACGCCGGGCGGGCGCTGCGTGAGGACCAGCGCCGCGACCGCCGCGATCTGCTGGCCGAGCTGCTCACGGCCCTCCCGCCACGAGACGAGGCCACGCTGACCCTGGCCATGCACGTGGCACTGCCCATCATCCGCGGCCTCATCGACGACGCTCAGCAGTCCCGCACCCAGACCGAGAGCGACGCCCCGATCGGCTCGTCGCGGACATAGGTCAAATAGGACCGCCGGTACAGAACACCAAAGCATCACGAGCAATACGCGATGCAAACACCACACAGGAGTTGGGCATGACAGTGACGACGCCGATCGCCACGCCGTTCACCGCGCAGACCACCACCACCACCATTTTCTGCGTGGTCGCATGTCTGTGCCAGGCGGAAATGATCACGAGAGGTCCAAACACCAGCGGGTGGTGGAGATTCCGATGACCAGTGTGTTCAAACGGGTGTGGATACCGGCGGTTCATGTGGTGGAGAAGTCTCTGCAATTTGTCGCGGTCGTCGCCGCGGCGGTCGCGCTGGCCGCGCCGGCACACGCCGATCTCGACACCGATTTCGCCAACCAGCTCCACGGCTACGGCGTCTACGGGCCGCGTGACTACAACGCGTGGCTGGGCAAGCTCACCTGTAATCGACTGGGCAACGGCATCGACGCCGATGCCTACAGGTCCGCGGCGTTCCTGTCCAAAAACCTCCCACGGGGAACCACCACAGGACAGACATGGCAATACCTGAACGCAGCAATCAATACCTACTGCCCCGACCAGATGCCCGTTCTGACATCGGTTGCGGGGCCGCGCTGATGACGTTGCGCCCAGGCTGCGAGGTGAAACGGCCGCACCGTTGAAACGATAGGAGACACCCATGGACACACCAAGACGCGTGCGAACAGTTCATGCGAATTCGGTTCTGCGAGCCGCAATCACCGGTGTCGCGGCAGCTATCGCGGCGATGACGCTGGCCGCCCCAGCGTCCGCCGATGCCACCGATGACTACCCGATCCCGGACCGAATGATCATCACCACCTGCACCGCCGAGCAGATCCTGGCCGCCGCGCGCGACTACACCCCGATCTACTACCAGCGCTACATCATCGACAAGCACTACAAATCGCCTGACATCCAGCAAGCAGCGATCGATCGCGCTCACTGGTTCTTCTCATTGACTCCCGATGACCGCCGCGCCTACTCCGAAAACATCGCCACGAATGCCTTCTACGAACAGCTGGCCTTCGCACGGCCCAACTGGGCGAAAATCTTCTTCAACAACAAGGGCGTCGCCGCAAAGGAAACCGACAACTGCACCAACTACCCACCCGGCAACCAAACCCTCTGGGACGGGTGAGTCACCGCCCCTCGCTTGGCTTGCGCACCGGCTTGGGTACTGAGGCACGACACGCGGGAAGTCGACCATGACAACGACCACGCCCATCACCACCCCGTTCAGCGTGCAGACCACCGCCGCCGAGGTCGTCGCGGGCATCGACTTGCGCGGCAGCCGGATCATCGTCACCGGCGCAGCCTCGGGCATAGGCGTGGAAACCGCGCGGGCGTTCGCCAGCACCGGCGCGGAGGTGACCCTCGCGGTACGCAACGCCGAAACAAGACAATGCGTCGCCTCGGAGATCGCGGCCGCCATCGGCAATCGCCACGTGCTCGTCGCCCCGCTGGACCTCGCCGAGCGGGCGTCGATCGATTCGTTCGTTGCCGAGTGGGACGGGCCGCTGGACGTCTTGGTCAACAACGCCGGCGTCATGGCGTGCCCGGAAACCCGCACACCCCAGGGCGTGGAACTTCAGTTCGCCACTAATCATCTCGGCCACTTCGCCCTAGCCACCGGTCTACATCATGCGCTCGCCGCCGCCGGGGGAGCGCGCATCGTGTCGGTCAGCTCCAGGGCCCACCTGCGCTCGCCGGTGATGTTTGAATACATCCATTTTCTCAACCGCGGCTACGACCCGTGGGACGCCTACGCGCAGTCGAAGACCGCCAACGTGCTCTTCGCGGTGGAAACGAGACGAGGCGCTGGGCAGACGACGGCATCACCGCCAATGCACTACAGCCCGGCACGGTTCGGTCGAACCTGCAGCGGTACATCGCCGATGAGGACCTGGAGCAAATGCGGACGCGTATTGAAGGCGAGAACGGAGAATTCCGCTGGCAGACGCCCGAGCAGGGGGCGGCGACCTCGGTTCTACTCGCGACCTCACCGATCCTTGGCGGGATCGGCGGGCGCTACTTCGAGGACTGCAACGAAGCAGCACCCACCCAGCCCGGCACCGGTCGCGGCGTCGCCGCGTACGCGCTCGACGCGGCGGCGGCGACACTGCTCTGGGAATTGTCCACCGACATTCTGGCGTCCTGACCGCAACCAGTGAGGCGAGCAGAGCGGCGCCGCAGCCCGGAATGTTGGCGATGCCGATGCGGGTGGGAAGCGCCCTGGGTGTCGCGGAGGAGCGAAGGCTGGCGCCATCCAGACTCACGGAAGACGGCTGCCTAGCAGACGAGGTCGAACATGTTGTGGCGCTGAGCGTTGCCCTCGGGGTCGATCGGCTGATGCATTATCGCTCGCGCACCCACCTGCTGACTGCGCCGTCGCGAACGCGTCGGGTGGCCGTATTTGGGAACGATGACCTCAGACCCAAGTGTGACGTGACCGTTAGCTGACGGCGTCTTCGCCATTCTTGACCGCTGATCAGGTTACCCTGATCTGATCCAATTAAATTGCGGCGAAGACTATCTGGGGAGCGAGCGCATCCTTGCCGTGGCGGACACGCCTTCCGGCGGCCCCAACTGTCGCGCACGGCGATTTGTCGCCCGCCTTAGTTTCCGGGCAGTCCCTGCTCCTCGGCCGGAAGCGGGGCAGGACCGGTGATGCCCGGTACCGCCTCGGGTATCGGCAACGTTGTCGGCGCTGCCGTCTCAGTCCTGGTGACACCTGTCGACATCGTGGATCCAGTCACGGCAAAAGGGCTCGCCTCCTTCTGACTTGTCACTGCGCCGAGAGCACCGATGCAGACCACGGCACTGACCGCGACAACGCCAAGAAGCTTTACGTCACTTGCTTTCACGATAGATCACGCCCTTCCAGCTATCCCTCTGACCGGTAGATCGCATGCCCGGGCCCGACTATTCCCGCGGCGTGGAACGATGTATCTAACAGAACTCGAGCAGGTGCTGCCGTACTTCGACCAATGCTGTAACCGCGCATGACGCACACGCGGCATCAAGCCGAAGACCCGGCGCAGGACACGATGATGAATGCGTTCAAGGGATTTCGGTCTATCGCGAAGCCACCGACATTCGGGCGTCGCCTTTCGGCATCATGATCAGCCAGCGAGCCCGTAACAGCCGCTTCGGCACGGTTGAGGTCGGCGTGGTGTGCGAGGAGCTGGGCCGCGCCCTCGCGCGCGGACCATTCTTCAGTACCATCGCGATGGCGGCGGCCGCATTGCTCACGACGGGTGATGCCGCGTCACGGTCGGAGTACCTGCCAGAGATCGCCGTCGGCACAACAGCAACCCTTGAGGATTTCGCGCTGCGGCGCTGCGAGTCGCCCGTCGCCGCCTAGCCCTGCGGAGAGTCGGTGATCAACGGTGCAGGCACCACCAGCGCCCGCGGCCCCGTTTTCTTCGCCGGCGCCGGGAAGTCGGGACCAATCATCTGCTGCCAGGCGCGCTGCGCGCCGTCGGTGTCGTTGCGGGCAGCCTGATCGCAGGCCAGGTCCGCTAGATCGGCCGCGTCCAGCAGCGCGTCGCGCAGGGCGACGGTGTCGAGGTCGGACTGGATCAGACCGCAATAGCCGGCAGGGTCGACGACGCCGAGGTTGACTTCGACCGCCGCTGCGGAGAAGAACTGTCGCAGTGCTTCGGGCCGGGTCCCCGAACGCGGAAGACACTGCAGTGCAAGGACTTCGATGACCAGTGACTTGATCCGGGTCTCGGCGGTGATGTCGAGGCGCCAGTCTTTGAGAACCCGGGCGATCGGCCGGAAGAACGACCAGTCGTTGTGGTGTAGGCGCACCTGCTCGATCAGATACTCCAGATCGTCCTTACGAATTGGCTCGGCAGCACGCGACTCGGCCTGTGGTTTTCATGCGGTCAGCTCAAAGATCAGTTGGTTGACGATGGCGCGGATACGCACAGTCTCGCATCGCGGGCAATACCAGCAGTCGAACAGTGTGCGATAGCGCAGCGGGTGGTCGCGTCTTTTACAGGTGTGGCAGCGCGGCGCGGTCATTGCATCTCGGGCCAATGCAGTAGTTGGGGCAGCCATGGCTGTGGCGTGATGTCAATTGTGCCGTAAAACACGTGGTGGAATGAGCCATTCGGCTGGCCTCATCGCCATGTGGTCCGTCGGCTAAACGGCTAGGACAACCCGAGCGCATCGGACAGCCCGTCGATGGCCGCCCGTGTCGTCGCGTCCGAGGTGTGCCGTAGACGTCTCCCGTGATCGCGATGCTGCTGTGCCCGGGTTCGACACCGTCGTCAACAGCGCGTTCTATCACGTGTTCCAAGACGACGAAGGGCTGCAGACGCGGTACGCGCAAACCCTGCACGGAGCCACCGAGCCGAGTGCGTGACTGTTCATGTTCGAATTCGGAACGCCACAACGTCAACGGCCTTCAATGGCAAGCCTTGCCGGCCGAACGCCATCATAGGTGGCCGCCGAGCCCAGATGCGCGATGGCCACAGCGCAGGAGGCGACCGCGTTCGATCGGATCACCGCAATCGGCGTCGCGGGCTGAACCATTGGCGAATGCTATTGTGCCACCGGCAGTTTGACTGTCGGAGAGTCCGTATCGGACCGTGCGGTAGTTGTTGGAGCAGGTCACTGTAGTTGAACTGGCCGTCGTCGAAACAAACTCGGTCGAAGACGCGATGGTTGCAGCGGCCGTTTGGGCGCTGGATTGACCGAGCGAAATCTCACTTCGCGGTGGGAAGGGCGCGCGTACGCTGAGCCCGTGGCGCAGAGCGCCGTGGGAGTTCATGCTGGCGGCAACCTACCGGCGGAGATTACGAGCTTCGTCGACCGGCGCCGCGAACTCGCCGATGCCAAACGCGCCTTATCCAAGTCCAGGCTGGTCACCTTGATCGGCGTTGGTGGCGTCGGCAAGACACGGGTGGCCGAGCGGGTGGCAAGGGACCGCAGGCGCGCCTATCCACACGGCGTGTGGCTGGTCGAACTCGCGGAGTTGCCGGATCCGGCACTGTTGATCCAGACGGTTTTGACTGAGCTGAGTGTGCGTGGTCCCCCCTCGGGGGACGCTTTGGAGGCGTTGATCGACTCTCTGAGCGGCCGGCATCTGCTGCTGGTGTTGGACAATTGTGAACATCTGCTCGACGAGGTTGCGGCGCTGTCGGCTGCTTTGCTGCGTAGCTGCCCTGATCTGCAGATATTGGCGACGAGTCGGGCGCCGCTTCGTGTTGTCGGTGAAGCGGTGTTACCGGTGCCCCCGATGGCAGCGCCAGCGCCTGAACGTAGTGGCGGCGTGGCTGGGCTGTCCCGATATGACGCGGTGGCGCTGTTCACCGAGCGCGCGGCGGCGGCGGTGTCAGAC